>JBNMGJ010000241.1:0-2472 GCA_050872185.1 Mogibacterium sp. | reverse complement strand
TCCAAGCATCTGCTGTGCTTTCGCAGAATCAGCCCAGAACTTTGGAAGATCTCCCGCTCTGCGGGGACCTATTTCATATTTCACTGTAACCCCGGTAGCCTTTTCAAATGCATGAATGATATCGAGAACGCTGTAAGGAGTGCCTGTTCCCAGATTAAATACTTCAACGCCCTTGTGGTTAGCTGCATATTCTACTGCCTTTACATGGCCATTTGCCAGGTCCATCACATGAATATAGTCACGAAGACAGGTTCCATCCGGTGTTGGATAGTCTCCTCCAAATACGGTAAGATGGTCACGCCGCCCTACCGCCACCTGGGCAATATAAGGCATGAGATTATTTGGAATTCCCTGTGGATCTTCTCCAATTAAGCCGCTTTCATGGGCTCCAATCGGATTGAAGTACCGGAGCAGAATGACCGAAAGCTTCGGGTTGGCCTTCGCGGCATCTTCCAGGATCTGTTCCATCATCACCTTGGTCCATCCATATGGATTGGAACAGCTTCCCCGATGCATAGTTTCCACATACGGCGGTTCATTTTCTTCTCCGTATACCGTAGCCGAAGAGGAGAAAACAAACTGATTAACTCCCGCTTCTTCCATGCATTCCAGCAGAGTCAGTGTAGTATCTATGTTATTGCGGTAATACTTCAACGGAAGACGGACCGATTCTCCTACGGCCTTGAGACCGGCAAAATGAATGACACAATCAATGTGATTTTCTGAAAAGATATGACGCATCTTTTCCTTATCCTTCACATCGGCTTCATAGCAATTTATTGATTTTCCTGTGATTTTTTCTACTCTGTGAACCGCTTCAGGACGGCTGTTGCTGTAGTCATCTACAATCACCACCTGGTGACCAGCATTGAGCAGTTCCACTGCGGTATGTGAACCAATATATCCCGCACCACCGGCAAGTAATACATTCATTTTGTTCATGCTCCTTTATCAATAAAAAAACACACTATCTATATTTTGACCATATCCGATTTATCAGGACAGATTTTTTACCACGTTGGACAGATACTCCTTAAATGCTGGGCCCAGATCATTCCTGCGAAGTGCATATTCTACGGTAGCTTTAAGGAACCCCAGCTTATTACCTGTATCATAACGCTTGCCCTTGAAATTGTAAGCATATACATTGCCGTTGTGCGCCATAACCCTCAATGCATCAGTAAGCTGGATTTCTCCCCCTTTTCCTGGTTTCGTATGTTCCAGTATTTCAAATACATCTGGGGTAATGACATATCTTCCCAGAGCTGCCAACCGGCTCGGCGCCTCTTCCATCTTTGGCTTTTCCGCCATGTCGTCTACATGAATAAGGTCGGTGTCTTCCGTGGGATTCCCTTTTATGATTCCGTAGGAGGAAACCTGTTCTCTTTCAACGAGCTGACAACCCACAATAGTGCCTCCGGTTTTATAATACTGGTCCAGCAACTGACCTAAAGCCGGAGTTTTATCACCATTATAAACAAGGTCATCCCCCAGAATAACTCCAAAAGGTTCCCCATCAGTAAAATCTTTAGCACAGAGTATAGCATCTCCCAATCCTCTCATGTGCTGCTGCCGAATATAATGTACTTTAATATTCGCTACTTTACGCACTTCCTCCAGTAATTCCATCTTGTTGTGCTCAAATAAATGCTGTTCAAGTTCCGATGATGAATCGAAGTGATCTTCAATGGCACGTTTTGCATGTCCGCTGATTATCAGTATATCTTCAATTCCGCTGTCTAATATTTCTTCCACTATATATTGAATTGTCGGTTTATCTACAATGGGAAACATTTCCTTCGGCATCGCTTTGGTTTCTGGGAGAAAACGTGTTCCAAACCCTGCTGCTGGAATAACTGCCTTACGAATTTTCAATTTTTATCCATCCTTATATCTGATTAATAAGCACCACGACTGTGAATTACTGCGAACAATGTGCGCCAGATGAGAATGATATCAAGCCATACACTCCAGTTATGAACATACCAACGATCCATGGCCACCCGTTCCGGATAATCAATATCACTTCGACCACTAGCCTGCCAGAGGCCCGTGATTCCTGGAAGTACCATGTAATATTCTTTAATATACTGTCCGTACTTGGGCACTTCTTTCTGCACAATGGGCCGAGGACCTACCAGGGACATTTCCCCCTTCAGTACATTGAGAAGCTGCGGCAGTTCATCCAGACTGGTCTTTCGAAGAAAGGCACCACTTTTCGTAATACGTGGATCGTTTTTCAGTTTGAAATCTCGTTCCCATTCTTCTTTTGCCTTGGGATCTGTGGCCAGAAGTTTTTCCAGTCGTTCTTTCGAATCTACTACCATGGAACGGAATTTGTAGCAGTTGAATTCCTTTCCATCCTTGCCCACCCGACGATGTTTAAAGAACGCCGGTCCAGGAGAGTCCAGCTTAACCCATACAAAAACAGCCAGCAGGAGTGGTGAGATTAGAATTCCTCCACATACAGTA
>JBNMGJ010000050.1:0-10451 GCA_050872185.1 Mogibacterium sp. | reverse complement strand
GATTTATGAACATCGGGCAGAGAATGTGGATGGCGTGGATGCAGTGGTGTATTCCGCAGCAGTATCCGCAGAGAAACCAGAAATGATTCGGGCGAAAGAGCTGGGAATTCCTTGCTTCAGTCGTGCAGAAGTTCTCGGTATGATTATGGAACATTACAAGAATAGCGTGGCAATCTGTGGAACTCACGGAAAGACCACCGTGACGTCCATGACCTCGCTGATTCTTCGGAACGCAGATTACAAACCGACCATCCTTGTGGGCGGAAATCTGGACGAAATCAACGGGAATGTGGAAATTGGCGGAAACGATTATTTCGTTACCGAAGCCTGCGAGTACATGGATAGTTTCCTGCACCTTCGTCCCAGCATCGGTGTGGTTCTGAACATTGACTCCGATCACCTGGATTACTTCAAGAATATTAACAATATTAAGAAGTCCTTCCGCCAGTTCGTGGAACAGATCCCGAAGGATGGCATCGTCATTGCGTTCGACGGAAATCCTTTCGTGCACGATATTCTGCAGGATATGGACAACAAAATCACGTACGGGTATACAGAAAGCAGCGATTACTACGCAGCGAACATCCAGTTCGATGATGGTGGATATCCGGAGTACGATTTGTACTACAAGGGTGAAAACCTGTGCCACGTCCACCTTAGCGTTCCGGGAGAACACAATGTTCTGAATTCCATGGCTGCTTTTGCCACTGCACATTATCTGGGCGTGGGAACGGAAGTAATTACAAAGACACTTCACGGGTACCATGGAACGCATAGAAGATTTGATTTTACCGGCTACACAACGAGCGGAGCGAAAATCATCGATGATTATGCACACCACCCGACGGAAATCAAGGCCACATTAAGTGCAGCGAAGAACATGAAGCACGGAAAGCTGTGGTGCATTTTCCAGCCACATACCTACACGAGAACAAAAGCGCTGTTTGACGATTTTGTAGATTCCTTTGGATTGGTAGATAAGCTAATCGTAACTGACATCTATGCAGCGAGAGAGAAGGACGTCTACAACGTATCCTCTGAGAAGCTGGAAGCGGCGATGAAGGAGAAGCATCCGGAGAAAGAAATTTATTACATGAGCAATTTCGAAGATATTGCGAAATACGTAGATGAAAATATCGGAAAAGATGATATTATTATTACGATGGGTGCTGGCGATGTCTATAAGATTGGACAGATGCTTCGCGTAGAGGAGAACAAAGGAGAATAGATGAATTTTGACGAGTACCGCTCAAGGGAGAGCGAAAGAATTCAGGGAAACCGTCGCCGTATGGAAGAAGATGGCGTGGTTTTCCAGGACATCTATAATGCGTATATTGATGACACGGTTGTGATTGAGGCGGGCGCGTACATTGCCTGCAATGTCACACTGAAGGGTCAGACAGTGATCCACAAGAATGCATATATTGGACAATCTTCCTTCCTTTCCAATGCAGAGATTGGTGAGGGGACTAAGGTGGAGACGTCTTATATTCTGGACAGCAAGGTGGGCGAAAATACGACCGTAGGGCCCTTCGCCTATATCCGTCCGGGAAGTGAAATTGGCAATGAATGCAAGGTGGGAGACTTTGTGGAAGTGAAGAATTCCACCTTCGGAGATGGAAGCAAGTCTTCCCATTTGACCTATATCGGTGACGCCGATGTGGGAAAGAATGTGAATCTGGGATGCGGCGTTGTCTTCGTCAATTACGATGGCGCAAAGAAATATCGCTCTACGGTGGGCGACGACAGTTTCATCGGCTGCAATTCAAACCTGGTTGCACCAGTGAATGTGGGCGAAGGCGTCTATGTTGCAGCCGCTACCACAATTACGGAAGACGTTCCATCGGATGCGCTCTGCATTGGTCGTGTTCGTGCGGAGAATAAGGAAGGCTGGGTCAAGAAGAGAAAGATTCTCAAGAAAGATCAGTAAGAACGCAGCTGAAGCCTATAACTAACTAGTCTATTTTATTTCTAACATATGCTTAGGGGGTATATACACATGGAAACAAACGCTTTTTCCAACTTGAAACTTTTCGCATGCAACTCTCATCCGGAGCTGGCACAGGAAATCGCTAGCCGTATGGGTGTTGAACTCGGAAAGGCTACGGTCAGCAAGTTCAGCGATGGCGAGATTTCGGTAAGTATCTGGGAATCCGTTCGTGACAAGGATGTATTCATCATTCAGTCCACTTGCGATCCGGTGAACGACAACCTGATGGAACTTCTGATTATGGTAGATGCGATGAAGAGAGCGTCTGCAGGAAGCATCAATGCTGTAATTCCGTATTACGGATATGCTCGTCAGGACAGAAAAGCAAAGGCAAGAGATCCGATTACCGCAAAGCTGGTTGCAGATCTTCTGAGCGCAGCCGGTGTAAACCGCGTAATCACAATGGATCTTCATGCCAACCAGATTCAGGGATACTTCAACATCCCAGTGGATCACATGATTGGACTGCCGACACTGACCGAATACTTCATTAAGAAGAACCTGGAAGATGTGGTAATCGTATCGCCAGACCACGGAAGTGTTCCGAGAGCAAGAAATATGGCAGAGAGAATGAACTGTCCGATTGCGATTGTGGACAAGAGAAGACCGGAACCGAACAAGAGCGAAATCATGAACATCATCGGTGATATTAAGGGCAAGAACTGCATTATCTTGGACGATATGATTGATACTGCAGGAACTATCACCAATGCAGCAAATGCCATCAAGGACCTGGGTGCGAAAGAAGTCTATGCTTGTGCAACCCACGGCGTTCTTTCCGGACCGGCAATCGAAAGACTGGAAAAGAGCGTTATCAAGGAGCTGGTTATCTTGAATACACTCCCAATCCCGGAAGAAAAAAGAATTGACAAGATGACAATTCTGTCTGCCGCACCGATTTTCTCGGAGACTATCAGCAGAGTATATACCCACGGCTCTGTTAGTGCGATGTTCAACTAATCCATGTATATTATTGCAGGGCTTGGTAATCCGGGACAGAAATACGAGAACACGAGACACAACATGGGATTCAAGGCCATCGATCACTTGGCGGAGAAGCTGGGCATCGAAGTGAACCGAGCGAAGTTCAAGGGGTTGATTGGGGAGGGTCGAATTGGCACCGAGAAGGTAATACTTCTCAAGCCTCAGACCTTCATGAATCTCAGCGGGCAGTCCGTCCGGGAAATCATGAATTTCTATAAGATTCCAGAAGAGAATCTGATTGTGATTTATGATGATTTCGATTTGCCAATCGGGTCCATTCGGGTGCGCAAAAGCGGTGGCCCAGGAACCCATAATGGCATGAAATCCGTGGTTTCCGAACTGGGGTCCCGTAAGTTCCCGAGAATTCGAATTGGCATCGGAAACAGTGATGGTTCTACGATTCAGTTTGTCATCGGAAAAGTAGGCAGTGATGAGCAGAAAATTCTGGATGAGACAGCGGCAGCGGCGGCGGCAGCAGCGGAAGACGTTGTTCGAATCGGAATTGAAAATGCGATGAATATCCATAATACCAGAAAGAGCGTAAGTAAGGATGATCGTTAATTACACAGGGGTAAGCGGCAGTCGTGTCGCTTACCTCATTTCCAAAGAAATTAAAGAATATGAATCTACATTAATTGTTGTATCTTCAGGCCAGGTTGCAGAGCGGCTCCGGGAAGATATTTCTTTTTTTGTACCGGAAAATCGAGTGCAGGTACTCCCAGAGCAAGAGACACTGCAATTCCTCTATGAAGCGAAAGATAAGGATGCATTGGTCCGCCGTATTCAGGGGATGGAATCCCTACTTGGAAATACCGGAGATGTGGTCATTGCACCGGTGTCGTCACTTCTCCGGCAGGTGGATACGAAGGAAAACTTTCTTTTACACCGTCGAACCCTTGCGATGGGAGATGAGGTGGAGCCGGAAGAATTCAAGAAATTCCTGGTGGATGCGGGTTACGAATACAGCACAACCACTACGGCGCCGGGAGAGTTCAGCGGCCGGGGAGACATTATTGATGTATTTTCACCTTCCATGGAAAATCCGGTCCGGATTGAGCTCTTCGATACGGAGATTGATTCCATTCGAACCTTTGATCCTGTATCCCAGCGCTCCATTGAAAGTATTACAAATTGCCGGATTGTACCGGCGGTGGAATTCATGCCGGAAGAAAATCAGGTGGAGGAAGCCCTTTCCCGAATTGATTCCAGATATCAGAAACGAATTGATGAACTGAGAAGTTCGGTAAAAGAAGATGTCGTGGATGGCCGGCTTGCCCGATATGAAGAGGAAAGAGGGCGAATCCAGGACATGTTTCGGGAGAAAACAAACCTTCCTATCTACGCGGAGTATCTTTCGGACTTTGATGTGCCGGAAACATATCTGTGGGATTACATGGAAAACGGTGTGACATTCGTATACGATCCATCTCGCATTGTGGAGGCAATTCCAGAATATTTGGATAAAAATATCTTTTTCAAATTGTATCAGGAATGCCCAGAAATTCGAGTAACTACGCCGTTTCCAGAGAAAATAGAGGGCCTGGATCGAATTGATCAGCTGGAAAACATAGTGAGCAAACCGGTTGCACCTTTTAACGGAAAGTTACAGATGTTGGCTTCGGATGTTCGGTTGTATCTCAAACGGAAGTATCAAGTGCGAATTGTTTCCTCAACAGAGGAGCGAAGTCAGCGCATCCGGGAGTATTTGGAAGACAATGATATCCAGGGAAACATCCTGTACTGTATCGGCGTTCTGAGCAATGGCTTGATTCTGGAAGACGAAAGGGTTTGTTATATTGCGGAAAATGATATTTTCCCAGGACAGAAGAAGGCGCTCCGGCGGAGGAAAAAGAAATCTGCGAGTATTGATTTTTCGGATCTTTCCAAAGGAGATTATGTCGTTCATGAAGTCCACGGAATCGGCCGATTTGAAGGCATTCGGACCATGGAAACGGATGGGGAAACGAAGGATTACCTGAAAATTCACTATGCGGGAACGGATGTGCTATATATTCCGACAGAGCAGTTGGATATTATTCAGCGCTATATCGGTAATGAGGGAAGAGCTCCGCGGCTTTCTAAGTTATCCGGTGGCGAATGGCGAAAAACCAGGGAACGGGTGCAGAAATCCGTCATGGCCATTGCAGAGGATCTGGTAAAGTTGTATGCCGAGCGGGAAGCGGCAGGAGGATACGCATTCTCGAAAGATACCGTATGGCAGAAGGAATTCGAAGAAGATTTTCCATACACGGAAACCGAAGACCAGCTTCAGGCGATTGAGGACATCAAAGAGGATATGGAGAAACCGCTTCCGATGGATCGTCTTCTCTGCGGTGATGTAGGATATGGAAAAACCGAAGTTGCAGCGAGAGCGATTTTCAAGTGCATTTCAGAGGGAAAACAAGCGGTGCTACTGGCCCCAACCACACTGTTGGTAGATCAGCATTATCACACTCTTAAAGAAAGATTCAAAAAATTCCCGTTTGAAATCGAAATGTTGTCTCGATTCCGGAGTGAAGCGGAGCAGGAGAAAATCATCGAAAAACTTCAGAAGGGGACGATTGATCTTGTCATCGGCACGCACCGTGTTCTCTCAAAGGACGTGAAATATAAGGACTTAGGGCTTCTGGTCATCGATGAGGAGCAGCGCTTCGGGGTAAAGCACAAAGAAAAAATCAAAATGCTCCGAAAGAATATCGATGTATTAACGCTGTCGGCAACTCCAATTCCACGGACGCTGAATATGTCCTTGACTGGAATCAAGAACATCAGCACAATTGAGGAACCGCCTCAAGACCGTCTTCCGGTACAGACATATGTTACGCCGGAGGATCAGAATTTGATCGCAGACGTGATTGAGCGGGAATTGAACCGTGATGGTCAGGTATTCGTCATTTATAATCGGGTGAAAGGAATCCGAGAAGTGGCGAATGAAATCCAAGAATTGGTTCCCAATGCTCGAGTAGCAGTGGGACACGGCCAGATGGGGGAACGAACACTAGAACAGGTCATGGTGGATTTCATCGAGAAGAAAACCAACGTATTGGTGTCCACCACGATTATTGAAACGGGAATTGATATTCCGAACGCGAACACGATTATCATCCTAGATGCGGACCGTATGGGATTATCACAGCTTTATCAGCTGCGGGGACGCGTGGGAAGATCCGATGTGTTGGCGTACGCTTATTTGACTTACAAGCCTCAGAAGGTCTTGACGGAAATCGCCCGGAAGCGATTGGCTGCAATCCGTGAATTCACGGAGTTCGGAGCGGGCTTTAAGCTAGCCATGCGAGATTTGGAACTTCGAGGGGCTGGGAATGTACTAGGCGAAGCGCAGCACGGTCACATTGAAGGAATTGGATACGAACTGTACTGTAAGGAAATCGAAAGAGCGGTGAGCCGCCTTAAGGGAGAAGACGTTACGGAAAGCCGGGCAGAAAGCAATCTGGAATTCAGCGTCGCAGCTCATATTCCGAAGGAATATATTGAAGATGAAACTTTGAAACTTCAGGCATACAAGAAAATTGCACAGATTGAAACCGCAAGGGATGGGGAAGATGTAATGGAAGAAATGATTGACCGGTACGGGGATATGCCGGCCGTAACCGTCAATCTGGTTCGGATTGCAGAAATCCGTAGCACTGCAGAACGACTTGGAATTGAAACTATTAAACAGATGGGAAACCGGGTTCAGATTACCTGTTACGATACAAACCGAATAACGGCATACGGGCTTGTGATGGCGACTCAGGCTTTGGGAAAGCGGTTGACAATTCAAAGCGGAAAAATTCTATCGCTCAGTCTTTTTATCGGTAACGAGGATATGCTAAAACAATTACTTTCACTGCTCCGTGCCTTGGAGACGGAAGAACCTAGTCAGGAGGTTGTTGCGAAATGATTTTTGAAAAAATAGGGATTATAGACTCTGAATTTGAATTCCAATCCGACATGTATGTTGCAACCCGGGAAGATCGGATTGTCTACATCGGGAAAGAAAGGCCATCAGAAGAAATCTATCATTTTGCAGGGCCGGTCTACGATGGTAAAAGAAAAGTTCTTTTACCGGGGTTTGTAAATGCTCATGGACATTCCCCGATGTGCCTCATGCGGGGATACGGAGAAAATCTTCCCCTGGATGCATGGTTGAACACGAGAATTTTTCCATTTGAAGCGAAGCTTTATCGGAAAGGGGTGTATTGGAGCACCCTTCTGACCATGGCAGAATCCATGCGGTTCGGAATCGTTTCCACATCGGATATGTACATGCTTTGCGATGATATGATCCGAAGCATTTCCGAAAGCGGAATGAAGAGCAATATCTGCCACTCGGTAACGAATATTGATGGAAAGAGACCGGAGGAAAATCCATCTCTTAAGAACATGCGGGATCTCATACTAATGTATGACGGATTCGAGAATGGAAGAATTATCACCGATGCGTGTTTGCATGCGGAATATACAAATGATGAGACCACAATCCGAAGGGTTGCGGAAACGGCTATGGAGTTCGATGTTCGAACCCAGGTACATGTGGCAGAAACTTCCTCCGAAACTGAGGGTTGTAGGCAACGCCATCAGAACCGGACACCGGTACAATATCTGGCGGATATGGGAATCTTTGATGTGCCGGTAACGGCAGCACATTGTGTGTGGCTGAATGACGAGGATCGAGCAATTCTGAGGGATAAGAAGGCGACCGTTGCCGCCAATGTTATCAGTAACCTCAAACTGAACAGTGGAATATGCGATATTCCGAAACTGCAGAAGGCCGGAGTCTCGGTGGCAATCGGAACAGACAGCGTTGCTAGCAACAATAGTCTGGATTTCTTTGAGGAAATGAAGACATTCGCTCTTCTTGCCAAAATCAAAGGCGGAAATGATATCATCGTCCGACCAGAAGATGTGCTATACAGTGCCACTAGAGCCGGTGCGTTAGCCCAGGGAAGAGAAGATTGTGGACTGGTGCAGGAAGGCTTTAAGGCGGATTTGATTGTTGTGGACTTGGATGTTCCGAATATGCAGCCGATACACGATGTACGGAACAATCTGGTGTATTCGGCTTCTGGAAAGGATGTTCTTCTTACAATGGTGGACGGAAAAGTCCTGTACAAGGACGGAGAGTACTGCACTCTTGATATAGAGAAAGTTATGTCGGAAACGGATGCTGCTCGAAAGAAAATTTTAAGTGAATTGTAACTTCTATAGGCACTTTTGAATTGATGGAAACTACATTGACAGAGAAAAAACGGATTTGTATAATGTAGTGGAAATCTATAAGGGGGTGCATAGGATGAATAAAGCTGAATTAGTAAGTAAAGTAGCGGAAAAGACCGGCTTCAACAAGAAGAATTCCGAGACCGTGTTGGATGCGATTCTGGATACGATTGAGGAAGCACTGGTGGCAGGCGATAACGTTCGGCTAATTGGATTTGGGAGCTTCGAAACCAGAAATCGAAAAGCGAGACAAGGACGAAATCCGCAGAAACCGGATACAGTTATCGAAATTCCAGCATCGAAGGCACCAGTGTTCAAGGCAGGAAAGAATCTCAAGGATGCCGTGAACCGGTAATGAGAAAGCAGGCGGCTCTGCGGCCTGCTTTTTTTGTAAATGATTGTGAAGTATAGAAAGAGAGAACGATGAGACTAGACAAATTTCTGAAAAATTCAAGGATAATTAAAAGAAGAACGGTAGCAAAGGAGGCCTGTGAGCAAGGTCGAGTTGAAGTGAACGGTAAGGTGGCAAAACCAGGGGTGGAGCTGAAACTAGATGATGTCATCAAGGTGACATTCGGAACTAGCGAACTTACCGTTCGTGTTAAAAAAATGACCGAGTCCTGCAAGAAGCAAGACTCGGATGGGATGTATGAAGTTCTTTGAGTTATACGGCCGGGCGGAGAATCCGCTCGGTCGCTTTGCTTACAATAAGAATAAGTGCGGTATCAATCGGAATGCAGATGGCTTCTTTGATAACTCTGGCAGGGAGTAATGCCATGTACCCCTTTCCAAGAATAATGGTAAGCCAGAATGTGTTCAAAAGAAGGTTGATACCGAGCAGTACAACGCAGACGGCAAGGAGGGAATTCTTCCATGTAATCTTGCGACGATACAGGCAGAATCCGTAAATCAGACCGGTAAGGCAAGCCGAAATAGTGAATCCCGGAAAATAAGCACCGGTTGGAAAGAGAAGACTTCCCAGGATGTCTGCCAATGTGTAGGCACCTGCGCCCCAGATTGGACCGTAATAGGCTGCTACGATGACCATCGGTAAGAAACCGAATCCGATTCGCAGCATCGGTGTGTTGATTGCAACAAAGCGGGTCAAAATAACCTCAAGGGCAATCAGAATTGCAGTGATAACGAGCTTTTCGGTGTTAGTACGTTTTTTTTCCATAAAAAAACCTCCACGATTATAAAGAATTAACGTGAACTGCGCGTATTATAATCAGGAGGTCGGATATTCCTTATATAATATTTTGCAGTAGTGGATGCAATATCAAACCGCAACATGGTGTTTTCGGTCACAGACAACATCCCATTCTGTGAAACTTAACGCTTGATATTTACTCTACCTGACTTCAATATATCATAGTAATGACAATAATACAACATGTTGTGTCTAATCTACGAAAATATATGATTTTCTCGATTTTTCTCGATTTTTTGGTGGTTCAAATTACTTGCATTCTATATTAAGATTAAGTTACTTCATGAAGTTACCAGTATAAGCAAATAAAGTTATCAATTTAATGAATCAAGTGAGGAGATATAGAAGATGGAAAGAATTAAGAATAGGGGAATCATTCCAGTTATTACAAAGGATCGATATTACAAAATCAGGGTAGAGGATGTGGAATTCATTGAGCAGTGCGAAAAGTATCTTTTTGTTATGACAGTGGAACACGAGGAATATAAATTCAAGGGTAGAATAGAAGACCTAGTGGAAACATTATCTGGAAGAAGCTTTTATCGAGTGATGAAGAAATTAGTGGTTAATTTTGATAATGTAGAATATATGAGTGATTGTACTATCAATTTTTGTTCTGGAATATCGTATGGAATAGGACGAAACAATTTCCTAAAGGCACGTCGAGCGTACAAGAACTATCTATATGGATATCCGCCATTCATCGGAAGAGAAGAGCTGGCAGAGAATAAAGTCGCTGAAGATAACAAAATAGAAGAAGAATGGGAGGAAAATTAAAAAAAGCAAAAAAGAGCTTGCATTCAGAAAAAGTATCAAGTATAATAAAAAAGCTTTCAGAAAATTTCTTGAAAGTAGGAATCATTCGTAAAAAGCTTTCAAAACTTTTTCAAAAAAGTTGTTGACAAGAGGTTGAGCGGGTGATATACTAAACAAGCTGTCGGGTGAGCCGATGGCAAGAACCTTGAAAACTTCATAGTGTAGAACCGGTCAAGGACGAAACACATTCTTGAATGGAGATTTTGTCCAAGATCAGTATAAGAGACATACCAT
>JBNMGJ010000115.1:0-5878 GCA_050872185.1 Mogibacterium sp. | reverse complement strand
GGACAAGCCGCAGATTACGCACAGAATTTTTGCCGGCCGGCCCTTCGGATCCTTCTTGATTCTCCCGTTGATATCCAGCAAACTTGCGGCCGCATCGTCGATTTGGTTTGCCCCTAGTTTGATTTCAAATCCGCACCAATCTCCGCCTGGCAGCTCAATCACTGCATCGATTTCTCTGCCCTCGTAATCTTGATAATGGAATAGAGAGGCGCCAAAGGATTCAGCGTAGATTTTCAGGTCCCGTTCGCAAAGAGATTCGAATAGGAAACCTAAGGTCTGCAAATCATGCAGCAAGATTTCCGGGGTGGCATGCATTAACGCACAGGCCAACGAGGGATCGCAAAAATGCCTTTTCTCCGCCTGCTTTACTCGAACGGAAGAGCGAATATTGGTTGAAAAAGGCTTCTGATTATCAATGATGAACAGTCGCCGGAATATATCCAAATAGTCCGTCACCGTATCCTTGTCCAGGCTTGTATCATCTACACTTCGAATGTCTCTTGCCAGAGCTGTGTTGGTAGCGGTAGTGGCTTCATTTCTTGCCAAGGACCGCAGAAGCAGCATCATTTTCTCTTTGTTCCGCTTCACGCCATCGATTCGGTATACGTCGTCTTCTACGATGGCTTCGATGTACTGTAGCGGAAGCAGGGCTGCCTGTTCCAGCGGCGTATCCAGATTTCCAGGCCAGCCGCCTCTGACAATGCATTCGACAATCTTGCGAAGATCTACTTCCCCTGTCATCGCTGGTTTTATCATATCATTACACAAATTCTCTAGCGAAATTTCCCCACCGGAATCTCCGGATTCATACAAAGACATGGGGTGCATTTCTATTCTGGCGATACGTCCAGCCCCGCTGTGCATAATGCCTTTGTGATTCGGAGTGGCCGATCCGGTAAGGATAAATTGCCCTTTCTCTCCGGTCTGGTCCACTTTGTGCCGAACTGCATCCCAAAGCGGCGGAACTTCTTGCCATTCGTCTATTAGCCTAGGATGATCTCCGTCTAACACTAGATTTGGGGACATCTGCGCCAAGCTTCGGTTCTGGAAATTGCCAGTTGGATCTCCCATATAAATTTCACTGTTACTGTGATACGAAGAAGTCCATGTCTTTCCACACCACTTTGGTCCTTCGATACATACGGCGCCAAAAGTCTCTAGATATTTCTCAATCGTGCTATCGATTATTCGCGGTCTGTAATCCTTCTGTTCCATGGTTTTCCTGTCCTTTCACTCCTCACATTATATCCCAACCGGAGAGATTCGGCAAGTTCAACCGGAGAGATTCGGCGTTTTCAACCCGAAAGATTTGGAGAATTCAACCGGAAAGATTCTGTAACTTCCGCGCTGCAGGCATCTTACAGACGCATTACTTGACCCCCGCTTCCTTCGGCACAATGTTGATAATCACGTACTCCGAATGCTTCTCCGTGCGAATCGGAAAGCCCCAGCCGGCGATGCCCGCGGTGACCAGGCCGGTGAGGTGGCCGACTTTCTTCTCGCCGTAGCTCCGCTCGTTGATGTGCAAGGCGTCCATCAGAAGGCCTGCGGGCCAGATTTGTCCGGCGTGGGTGTGGCCGGATAGGATTAAGTCCCCACCGGCTTTGGCTACGCTCTCGTAATCCGTCGGCACATGGTCCAGAACCACCACTTCTTTCTTCGGATCCGCTTTGGCCAGAAGTTCCGCTGCGCTTTTCCTTGTAAAACCAATTTCACCCATGTCCGCTCTTCCGAACAAAGATATCTCATGGTTAATGGTGACGGAGTCATCCTGCAGTATGTGGATGTCGACTTTCTCGATGTTCCGGTCCAGATCTTCCACCGTGTATGCCATATCCCGGGAATAGTTGTTTTTGTCGTGGTTTCCGTAGACGTAGTAGGTTCCGTAGGTGCTCTTCAGTTTTCCCAGAATGGTAAAAGCAGACTCCATCTGGACTCGGGTGGTGCTTTCGTCCACAATATCTCCCGCCAGGACTACGATGTCCGGCTTCTCCCGGTTCACCCTTTCCACCTCTTGTTGAAGCTTCTCATCATCCAGGGAAATTCCGTAGTGGAGGTCGGAAATCAGGGCGACTTTGTAGCCAGATGGCCGGATATCCTTCGCCGTGGGAATGGTATATTCCGTCCGTACTACGTTTCCAATGTTATAGGCTCCGTACCCTATAACGCAGGCGGTGAGCAAGATGGCTGCGATGCCGCTGCGGTAGATTTTTCCCCACCGAGATGGTGCCGCTGCCCCCGCATCGTCTGGTTGCCTCCCCTCTGCCTTCCGGAAGATGAATGCCACCCAATCCGAAAGAAGCAGAAACACTGTCAGGTGCAGAAGTACCAGCATCCAGGTTAGCGCATTGAGAAGAGCCGGAGCCAAAAAGCACCAACAGAACCACAAACGCAACGCCTCTCCGCTTCCACTTCTTCCATGCCGGCAGGAAACACCGAATGCCGGTATGTATCCAACGATACAGATACGCCAGCATGGCGACTCCCATTATTATCGGTAAAACAATCCAAAGAATCATTCGTGGATTCCTCCTTTGTCTATCATTATTGTATGTGATTGTACTACTTTACCACCCGATACCTTACTACCGTCAAGGGGGTTGCCGGAAATTTCTGGGGAAGGGAAGATTCTTTTAGCGGATTGAAGAATTTGTGAATTGGGGAAAAAATATAGACCAAAGTTTAGACTTTAGACTAGTTAATCATCTCTAAAAGTGCTATTATAGTACAAGAGTCATTATGAAAAACAAGGAGGGACGTAATAATGAACGAGAAACTCACTGCAAAGCAGAATGAGAGAATTGAACGTGTAATGAAGAAGATGGAGGAGAACGGTCTGGAACAGCTCCTCATCAGCGATCCGAAGAGCATCGCTTTCCTGACAGGAATTTTCGTAGATCCTTACGAAAGACTGTGGGCACTGCTGCTGAAGTCCAACGGCGAGCATGTATTCTTCATGAACACATTGTTCTTTGTTTCCGAAACTGGATATAAGGAAGTATGGTTCACCGACATGGACGACCAGATTGGTCTGATTGCCGAGAACATCGACACCGAGGGAACACTGGGAATCGACAAGACATGGGCTGCTCGCTTCCTGATTCCGCTGCAGGAACGTTGCCCGAACCTGAAGACTGTATGGGGTTCCAACTGTGTAGACGATGTTCGTGCTGAGAAGGACGAGGAGGAAGTTGCTCTCATGAAGAAGGCTTCCGAAATCAACGACACTGTAATGGAAAGAGTTGCAGGTTACATCAAGGAAGGCATGACCGAGAGACAGGTTGCAGATTACATCGATGCTGAGTACCTCAAGGAAGGTGCAAGCGGCAACAGCTTCCCAACTATCGTATGCTTCGGCGAGAACGCTGCAGACCAGCACCACGAACCAAGCGAAACCAGAACTCTGAAGGCTGGCGAGTGCATCCTGATCGACATGGGCTGCGTATGGAAGGGCTACTGCTCCGACATGACCAGAACATTCTACTGCAAGAGCGTTGACGAAGAGCAAGCTAAAATCCACGACATCGTTCGTACCGCTGTTCTTAAAGCAGAGGAAGTTATTAAGCCAGGCGTTCTGATGTGCGACATCGATAAGCAGGCTAGAGATTACGTTGATGAAATGGGATACACCAAGTACTGGGGCGTTCGTCTGGGACACTTCATCGGTCAGGACGACCACGAATTCGGTGATGTCAGCCCAATCAACAAGAAGCCGGCTGCAGTAGGCAACATCTTCTCCATCGAGCCTGGTATCTACATCGAAGGCAAGTACGGCGTTCGTGTAGAGGATCTGGTTCTGGTAACAGAAGATGGTCACGAACTTCTGAACCACGTTGAGAAGAAGTACCAGATTGTTGGCTAATCGGTTCTGTTGAACTTGACGAAGCGGTCCGACTTGGACCGCTTCTTTTATTGGATTCAATTGTGTATAATGTGAGATGTTGTTTGATTAGATATTATTCCGCTAAAAAGAAATTCGGAGGATGCAATGCTGGACCGATTACTACTTATTGTGCTGATTCTTCTATGCCTGGGAATTACATTCCTGCTTTCCGTGATGGCTTCCGGAATTCGCCGAAACAGCGCCAAGACCAATGAATATTTCCGGATGTACAACCAGTCGTCGCTGGAGACCCAGAAGGCCATTGCCCAGCAGCAGGACGCTTTGCAGCGAGCCACCGCCCAGCAACAGGATGCCCGGCTCAAATCCCTGGACGAGAATTTCAGCCGGCTCCGTCAGGAGAACGCCCAGCAGATTGAAAACATCCGAAAGACGGTGGACGAGAAACTGCAGGAAACTCTGGAAACCCGCCTGACCCAGTCCTTCGGTCTGGTGAACGAACGGCTGGAGCAGGTCTACAAGGGCCTGGGGGAAATGCAGACCATCGCTTCCAACGTGGGGGACCTGAAGAAGATTCTCTCCAACGTGAAAACCCGGGGAATCCTGGGAGAAATCCAACTGGGCGGAATTCTGGAGCAGATCTTGAGTCCGGAACAGTACGAGGAAAACATCGCCACCCGGCCGGGAAGCTCGGAACGAGTGGAGTACGCGGTGCGCCTGCCAGGCACTGGGGAAGGAGACCACGTCTATCTTCCCATCGATGCGAAATTTCCCGGGGACACCTACAGCGCCCTGCAGGACGCCTACGATACCGGCGACAAAGCCCAGATTACCCTGGCCCAGAAGAAACTTCTCACCCGAATCGCCTCGGAGGCCAAAGACATCCACGACAAGTACATTGCGGTTCCGTATACTACGGACTTCGCCGTGATGTTCCTGCCTTTCGAAGGTCTCTATGCCGAAGTGGTCCGGAACGGCATGATTGAGATGCTTCAGCGAAAGTACAAAGTCACGGTGGCGGGTCCTACCACCATGGCGGCCCTCCTCAATTCCCTGCAGATGGGTTTCAACACCTTGGCCATCGAAAAGCGTTCCAACGAAGTGTGGAAACTGCTGGCCTCGGTAAAAGAAGAGTTCGACACCTTCGCCGATGTACTCCAGAGCACCCAGCATCGGCTGAATCAGGCCAACGCAGATCTGGATAAGCTGGTGGGTGTCCGTACCCGGCAAATTCAACGAAAACTCCGGAATGTATCGGAACTGGGAGATTCCGTGGATGTTGACGATGTCAGAAGTTCCGATGAACCGGAAGACTAAGGATTGTGTGAAGATTTTTTTCACCGTGCCAAAGGTTGACTAAAATTTCCAAGTATGATATTTTTAATCAATTAAAAGAATAGGTTGGAAAAATTTTCCGGAACGATATGCGATAACGATTCGCGAAGGAGAGAAAAAAATGTTATTTACGAGAGAAACAGACTACGCCCTCCGGCTTCTTCGGAACCTGGACACTGCGGAACACAAGAGCATCAGCCAGATTATCGAGAAGGAGCAGATTACCGTGGCCATCGCCTACAAAGTGGCGCGCAAGCTAGACTGGGGCGGTCTGATTGAAAGCGTTCGAGGCAACGCCGGTGGCTACAAGCTATCGAAGGGCCTAGACCAGATTACACTATACGATGTATTTAAGATTATGAACCCAGACACCGCTGTCAATGAGTGTCTCCGAGATGATGTGGAATGCCCGCTGAACTGCCCAGACGATCCGTGCAAGGTTCACTGCGAACTGGCACGGATCCAGGAAAACCTGATGGAGGACCTGAAGAAGAATTCCCTGGCGGTGATTCTGAAGTGCGAGGAGCCGGCGGAATAGCGGGCTTGCTTTGGTAAGCGTACAAGGATAAGGGCAGCGACTTGCCACATATGTGAATATACTAATGTAGGAACATCTGGCGATGTTCCTTTTTTGGTGGACGGAATCCGCAGGGTGGGGCGGCAGGGGCCTCGAGGGTTCACGAAGGAGGCCCGGTTTTCCTC
>JBNMGJ010000318.1:0-1021 GCA_050872185.1 Mogibacterium sp. | reverse complement strand
GGAGTGAAGCATGGTGGCCATGGTGATTACAGTGGTGGCTTTGCGCACGCAATTTCTCATGGCATCCTGCGCATCATAACAGTTACCATATACCTCTGGAAGTGGACCGTCGTCTCGAATGGATCCGCCTAACACAATCGGTACATCGTGCTTCACCGCAGTGTAGATAATGCCGTTGTCAATATCGTACTTGTCGATGAATTCTGGAATAGACCCTGCCTCCCGTACCTTGTTAATCAGTTCCAGATGGTTGTAATGTCCGTTGTGCACGTTCTCCTGGGTGTAAATATTCTGGCCCAGCGCCGTGCTCATGTAAGCACCCTCCAAATCATGGGTAGCTAGCGCATTTCCTGCCAGAATGGCATCCGCATAACCTGCGCTGATTAGAGCAGAAAGAGCTTTCCGTGCCTTCAAATCAAAGGAGAATGCCGGTCCCAGCACCCATACCACATTGCCGTGTTCCTTCTCATGCTTCAAAAGCTCCACGATTTCGTCCACATCCTTTGAGAACGCTGTCTCTCTGGAACGGCCGGTTCGGAATGCAAAGGTATCCGAGTCTGCTTTTCTTTCGTCAAATCCATGGGCGTGAAGGAAAATTCCCTCTTCGCAGTCTTCGGTTCGACCGCAGACAACCTGATCCCCCACATGGAGTCGCCGCGCCTCTACTGCCTGCATCTTCTCGCCGTCATATACCGGCACAGTATCCATGCGGCTTTCTTCAATCATCTTCCATTCCCCATTAATCTTGAAATACTCTGGGAAAATGCTCAGCGCATGGAAATTATCCGGTGCCACCCCTTCTTTCACTACTTCACAAAGGGTTGCATCCGGTGCGTTCTTGAATTTCTCTAAAGTGAAATCCGGATGTGTATACGTTCTTAGTTCAAATGCCATGATGACCTCCTGTCATTCTACGAAAAAGCTTTTCTCTGTCCCTAATCCCTTATTTCACTTACCTTGTTATTATAATAACATAAGGTGTGGGAGAATGAAACCCCCAACACCTTATATTATTGCATGT
>JBNMGJ010000228.1:0-2675 GCA_050872185.1 Mogibacterium sp. | reverse complement strand
GTATGATGTGGATGACTACCCTCTGTGGGTGGACACTGCACTGGTTAAGCTTCGCGAAATCGCGCGACTGGACGCACTGGTTTCGACACTTCGCAAGCAGGAAGCACTTCTGGAGAAAGAACTTCGGTCCACTTCCCAGAGAGTAAACCTGTTCGAGAAGGTAAAGATTCCGGAAGCAAAGGAGAACATCCGAGTAATCGGAGTGTACCTTGGCGACCAGCAGACAGCGGCGGTTGTTCGCGGAAAGATTTCAAAGAAAAAGTTAGTGGAGGCGGCACAATGATAGAGAAAATGAAAATGGTCTACGTCGTGTCATCGCTTTCACGAAAGAAAGAGATGCTCGATGGACTTGAAAAACTCGGAGTTCTTCACATCGCTGAGAAAAAAGGTGCGGCACATGCCGTGACGGAGAAGTTCACCGAACTTTCAAGGTTAACAGCATCCTTAGCCGAGTATTTACCGGACAAGAAGGAACTGAAGAATCAGCCGGCGAAGCCGTTGCTTCAGGGCGAAGCCTTCGAGCAATATTATGGCGAGGTAAAAGGTGCCATTGAAAGAAAGTCGGCGCTGGAGCAGGAATTGTCGGTTCTGCATGCAGAGCTTGAGAGAGTGGATCCGTGGGGAGATATTACTGCGGAAGACCTTGAACTGCTGAAGGATTCGAAGTACGATCTTTACTTTTACAGCGTACCGGCAAGTACATATGCAAAGTTAGTTGCCGATGAGGAGCGTCAGGTCATTCATCTGAAGGATATCAAGAAGGAAGTTCTGATTGCATCCATCGGGAAACTCCCACCGGAATTCGGTGCAAGCGAGTTCACTCTCCCAGAGAAAAGTGTGGAAGAGCTTGAGAATTCAGCATCGGAATGCGAAAAGGGCATCGAAGCGAGCGTGGACGTTCTGAAGGATGCGGCCCTACATATGGAAAGCTTTAACGCAGCAATGCTAGTGGCACAGAATGAAGAGCGATATTCTTCCGCCAGCCAGACTGCTGGAAGTGATGATCGTTTCGTATGGCTTTCTGGATATGTTCCGGAAGCCGATGTGGATGTATTCAAAACCACTGCTTCGGAGAACGGATGGGCATATGCGATTGAAAACGTCGATGCCGATGATGAGAAGATTCCGACAAAGCTGAAGTTCGGCAAGGTTTCCGGACTCATTGAACCGCTGTATAATATTCTGGGAATTCTTCCGGGATACAGAGAGAGCGATATTTCAATGTGGTTCTTGTTGTTCTTCACCCTGTTCTTTGCAATGATTCTGGGTGATGGAGCATACGGCCTTCTGATTCTGGTAGGCGCCATCGGATACGTCGCAAAGACGAAGAAAAAGAATACGACCACATATCTGTTGTTCGTACTTGCTTTTGCGACCATTATCTGGGGAGCAATCACCGGTACTTGGTTCGGATTGGAAAGTGCAATGAAGGTTCCATTCCTCAAGTCGATGGTAATTCCAAGCATGGCAAGTTATCCGGAATACTTCCATGTAACGGCATCGGCGCAGCAGAACATGGTAATGAAATTCTCGTTCTCCGTAGGAGCGATTCAGATGTGCTTGGGAAGCTTGATTTCTATAAGAAAGAAGCTCTCCGAGAAGAACCTGAGCTGGGTAGCAGATCTGGGCTGGCTGGTGGCGATTGTATCGCTGTACATGCTCTGCCTGAATCTTGTTATCGGTGAGAAGGTTGCTTTGCAGCCGGTATTTGTTGGCGTTGGCGTTGCCTTTGCCTTGGTGGTGCTCTTTGGTGGTATGTCACCCGACAAGACCTTCGCACAGGGATTGAAATCCGGACTTTCGGATATATTCACCGTATTCCTGGACACCATCAGTTGTTTCGGAAATATAATGAGTTATATCCGTCTTTTCGCTGTTGGTATGGCTGGACTGGCTATTTCCCAGAGTTTTGACGGTATTGCGGCCGGCTTCGGTGGACCGCTGGTAATTGTGGGCGCACTGGTATTCTTTATCGGTCACGCTTTGAACATCGTAATGTGTTTCCTGTCAGTAGTCGTTCATGGCGTTCGTCTGAACGTGCTGGAATTCTCCGGTCAGGTTGGCCTGGAATGGACAGGTATTCCGTATGAGCCTTTTAAGAAGAACAAAAAGATTGTTAAATAAAGGCGCTAATGTAAATTGTAAATGATTCTAATGTAATTTAGTAAAGGAGAATTATTATGAACATCGCATTTCTTGGTATGGCAGCAGCCCTTGGTCTTTCCGCAGCTGGATCCGCATTCGGTACAGGTTTCGCAGGTATGTCTTCCGTAGGAGCATGGAAGAAGTGCTACGCAAGTGGTAAGCAGGCTCCATTCATCATGATCGCATTCGCAGGTGCTCCTCTGACTCAGACCATCTATGGATTCCTTCTGATGAACTTCATTAAGAGTGCTAATTGTGATCCATCTCTGGCTCTTTGGGTTGGTGTATTTGGTGGACTGGCAATCGGTATGTCCGCACTGTTCCAGGGCAGATGTGCAGCGGCAGCTGCAGACGCGCTGGGTGCAACTGGAAAGGGTACGGCGAACTACTTCATCGTAATCGGTGTCATCGAGACCGTAGCCCTCTTCACACTGGTATTCAGTTTGCTGCTGCTTGGCTAATCGGGTAGAAGAAAGAAACTATACGATTTTTAATGGAGACGGGGATTCTGCTTCGGCAGGGTCCCTGTT
>JBNMGJ010000186.1:0-3715 GCA_050872185.1 Mogibacterium sp. | reverse complement strand
GCAGTATACGATAGCTTAGGATTTGAAGTCATGCCGCCGGCATTCTCCAAGCGGAGCGATATCGTGCAAGCCATTGAATTCCGAGATCCGGAGAAGACCATTGCCTTCTGCCAGGCTATCCAGTCCGCATCTCCGATTGATTCTTATGTAACGCCGGTTCCATGGGACATGCCGGGATACGAGGATCAGGTCATCATGGCGGCAGGCGCCTTCGTCCAGGGTTCTTCCATTGAGCTCAGCGCGGATGCCCCTCTTCGGGAGCCTTATATCGCATACTTCCAGGGAGGCCTGACCTACGAACACGCCCGGTACGGAATTATCAAGAGTCTGGACACGATGGTGAAGAAAGGCCTGATTGATGTCAACCGAGAAGAGAACAAATTCTAAGAATTCAATAGAAGATACACAGAAGAATGCACCGAATGAGAAAGTAGTCGAAGAAAAGCACCGGAGGATTCCGAATCATCAGGAGCGGAAGGCCCTTCGGAAGGATTTGGTCCATGGCGTCCAGAGCAATTTGCAGGAAACGTCGAAACGAGAGAGGCGGGTAGCCTTTGGCAAGTTGATGGTTCTGGGTGTGATTCTAATCGTCATTCCGGTTCTTCTGACGATATATTGCCGGGATACACTGCTGAGCACGGATTTCTGGAACCAGCTTCCTTCCAAGCTTTCTAGCCATCCGCTTCTATCGGCGTTGGCGCTGATCGCCCTCCAGATTATACAGATTGTCATCTGCATTCTGCCGGGGCAACCGATTCAGTTAGCTTCCAGCTACATGTACGGAGTGTTCGGCGGGTACTGTATCGCCATTATCGGCGCCACACTGGGCTGCATGGTAACTTATCAGATTGCCCATTTCCTAGGATCTGATGCCATGCACATGATGTTCGGCAAAGAGAAGGTGGCCAGCTACATGAGGAAGCTGAATAGCGGCAAAGCCTTGACCATCGTTTTTCTGATTTATCTGGTTCCGGGAATCCCGAAGGATTTGGTCAGCTATATTGCCGGCATTTCAGACATTGAGCTGAAGCCTTTCCTGCTGGTTTCCACCTTAGGCCGGTCTCCGGGAATTCTCGGTAGCCTTCTGATTGGATCTTTCTGGTCCTCGAAGAACTACACGGGAATTGCAGTGGTTGCAGCAGTGATGCTTTTCCTTCTGGTGTGGTGCGTCCGAAACCGAAAAGACATTATGAAGAAGATTGAATCCTACGAGGAGGAACAATGAAGAAACAGAAACAACAGGGAACCAAAACCAATGCCATGCGCATACTGGATCAACATGGTATTTCCTATTCTACCGCTCATTACGATTACGATGAATCCGATCTATCGGGAAATCATGCGGCAGCGTTCCTGGGGCTTTCGGAAGACGAAATTTTCAAGACGCTGGTTACGAGAAATGCTGCGAACGAACTGTTCGTATTCGTGGTTCCCGTATCCGGAGAACTGGATTTGAAGAAAGCCGCAGCCGCTTCCGGTCAGAAGAAACTGGAAATGGTTCATGTAAAGGAACTGGTGGGATTAACCGGATACATGCGAGGAGGTTGTACTCCAATCGGTATGAAGAAGGAGTTTCCTACCTATGTAGATGAAACCGCCATGCTCTTCGACCGCATCTACCTTTCCGCCGGAAAGAGAGGAGAACAGATCATCATGAACGCAGACGACCTGGTTCAGGTGGTTCACGGAGAATATGCGGATTTGGCGAAATAGTATAGCCGTCCTCACTTACACGCAAATGGGGCAATGCCAATCATTTGCTTAGTAAGTGAGGACGGCTTTCGTCTAGTTATGTGTGCACGCAAATGGGGCAATGCCAATCATTTTTTCGCTCTATAATTCGATAAAGCTATTTGTAGTAGTGCAAACATCACCGCCTGCGCACTAAGAACGAGAGGTTGTCGCATTAAAATGCGACGGTCTTTTTGATTGCAGCGATCTATCAATCTTTCTTAATTAGATAAAAACATTTGTTCGTTTTCTATTGACTCTGATTCTTTTAGGTATTATAATGAGTTCACTGAATAAGAACAGATGTTCTTATTATATTGATTGATAGAATTTGCAATGGAGGTGCTGTTATGAGATTGACAAGAAGATATAGAGTTGTGAAGCCAGTTCGTTTTTTCTTTTGGGTGTTGGCACTCGTGCTGGCGGTAACGCTATCTATCAGCGCACTGTTTTCCTCTTCTACGGAGGCGGCTTCGGCAGAAACCTATCGTCAGGTATCCGTTCACGAGAACGAAAGCATCTGGAATATTGCACAGGAATACTGCAACGATGGAAAGGATACCAGCGTACACGTCAACGAAATCTGCGAAATCAACGACGTGGAACCTGGAGACGTGCAGGCAGGGGATGTCCTAATCGTGCCGGTAGCTGAGTAGAAAACAGCTGTTCTGGAGAATCACGGAAAACTTAGCATACATG
Source organism: Mogibacterium sp. (assembly GCA_050872185.1). Lineage (GTDB taxonomy): Bacteria > Bacillota > Clostridia > Peptostreptococcales > Anaerovoracaceae > Mogibacterium_A. The sequence goes on along the minus strand of JBNMGJ010000186.1, from coordinate 1,285 downwards.
CATAAAGCTCTACATATATTTCAAAAGCAGGGGCAACCGTTCTGGTTCGCCTCTGTTTTTCTTTGTATAATAGCAAGTTTACAAACCTTACGTATCAGCCGACTCTGTCTCTTTTCCCACTCCAACGATTCTGGTATAATAGGACAGGCGGTAGGAATACATCCTCCCGGAGCAGAATCTTCCGTAGGACCGTTTCTGCGAGGGAGGATGTATTTCGGTATCTGTGACCCTTCGTGTACATAGAAACCCACACGGGAATCTGATGGAAAGGAGGGGGATATCGATGAGTATATTTGATCTCATGGAGTTCGTGGGCTTTTGTCTCACACTTCTAAGTATCGGGTATAGCCTCGGTAAAGATATCAACAAAAAACAGAAATAGCCGCCCCATAAAGCCCGAACATGGTGACGGTTATTTCTAAAATAACTCATTATTAAGGGCACACCGTCTATCGGTAGCATCCCTTCGTTACGAACATACTACCACGAATCCATAGGCATGTCAAAACAGAAATATCCATCCCACGCAAATGGGCCTTTGGCAATCATTTGCTTAGGGATGGATATTTTCTTCGTGGCCGGAACGGAATGGGTTTATGAAATGGCACACAAGGTTTACAAAACTTACGTATCAAGGGGCTTCGCCTCTTTTCGAACTTCAATCCTTCTGATATAATCAATCTCGGATGCTACCATATACGGTAGGCGGTTTGCCCTTCTTCCGAAGGGACTGTGACCCTTCGTGTACATAGAAACCTGCAAAGGAATTCGATGGAAAGGAGGGCTGAGCTAATGAGTATTATGGAACTGATTACAGTGCTGTGCTTCGGCATGAGCTGCTTCGGTGCCGGGTACACATTCGGCAAAGATATATCGAAGACACGAAAATAACCGCCCCATAAACCTGTTAGTTGGAGCGGTCGTTTTCTTAAACAACAATCTTTAACTAAGGGGCGAACCGTCTATCGGTAGCATCCCTTTGATATAGACATACTACCACGGATTTCCATCCGTGTCAAAACAAACAAGGAGCAATCAATGGATAAGAACGCAATCAAGAAATTCGCCACCGAGGCCCGCCGAGAGCTTCTGCACCGGGTCAGCCAGAAGGCCCTGATGTACGGGATTAGTGATCAGTGGTTAGTGGATAGTGATCAGTCGGTAGTGGATAGTATTCAGTTGCCGGATACCACGGTGGCCGGGGACTTGCTGACGGATACGGAGAAGGCCCAACGGGAAGCTCTGGTCCAGAAGATCCTGGAGGAGGGCTACGAACCGGTTATGG
>JBNMGJ010000134.1:0-5053 GCA_050872185.1 Mogibacterium sp. | reverse complement strand
CCGGATGGGTCTCCACATTCGGAAGAACCCTATTCACCTTCGGCATAGCAATGACAAAAGCCAGCAAGGCATGGTAGCCTTCCTTCGTCGCCTTCGCAAGCTCTCGAAGATGCTTCACACCTCGCTCTGTGGGTGCGTCCGGAAAGTACCCAACGCCCGACCTCTCCAGCGTACAGCCTTTCACTTCCATCAGGTACTTTTCAATCTCTCCGTCCACTTCCCGTTCCATATAGAAGTCAATCCGAGACTGTCCATAGGTGTACTCCGGCTTCACATAGGAGAAATTCTGATGCGCCAGCCACTCGGATACCACATGATTGGGCGCCTGGCTGTCGATATTCACCAGTCCTAGGCCTTCCTTGTACACCGCCACCAGATCGTATTCCGTCTTCCGATTTGGATTATCCGAATGGTTCAGAATTACCCGACTTCCGGGAAGAAGCAGCTCTTTGCACCGGCCGGTGTTCTTCACGTGAACGGTTGTACTTTTACCCCCTATCTCCACATGGGCGATAAAGCGGTTGGGCCGATCTCGGAAAATTCCCTGTACCACGCTCGGATATTTCACTGCTTCCTCCTTATCCATTCTCCAATGTATCATTTACTGAATCGGAAGGGTCATCCGGTAAAAGAGGCCCTGTCCGGCCGAGTTCTCCGGCACCTTCTCGATTTCGATGGTTCCATTATGCACTTCGATGATTTTCTTTGCAACTGCTAATCCCAGCCCGGTGCCCTGTCCATTGCTCCTGGAAGGTTCCGCCACTACAAATGGATCAAAGAGTACGTCTTTCATGTACTCCGGAATACCTGGACCATCATCGCCTAACCGAATAATTGCCGCTCCGCCATCCGCTGATTTATGAAGAGAAATGTACAGCGTGGTTCCCGGCTCCGTGTATTTAACGGTATTTCCGATAATGTTCTCCCAGACCCGCTTGAGCTGCTGGTGGTCGAAATTCATCATGATATTTTCCTCTGGAATATCCGCTTCTATATAATACCCGGCAAGGTCCAGTTCCTGGTATTTGGCGGCAATGAACTCCCGAAGGTACTCCGTCAGATTTCCATAAGTCATGTGATAAGCGAAATCTGGGTGATCCAGATTGTTGAAATCGCTGAGACTGTTAATCAAATCCACCATCAGATTTACTTTATTCTCGATAATGGCCAGATACCGATCCTGTTCTTCCGGTGGCACCAATCCATCGCGAATGGCATCCACATACCCCTTGACCACGGTAATTGGCGTTTTAAGATCATGAGAAACCCCACTGAGCATCTGCTGTTTCTGTCTCCGCAGTTCTTCCTGTTGTTTCTCACCTTCCCGGATTTTCTTTTCCATCGCATTGAAAGTGTCAATCACCGTCACGATTTCCCTCGGTCCATCGTACATGCGCTCCGGGCTAATTCTTCCCTCGCTAAATCCAATCATTGATTTCTCCAGATACTGAAGTGGCCTCCTTACTTTGTTGATAATATACAATCCCACAAGTGTGACTGCTGCAATCGCTGCAAGGATGAACAGCGTCATACTAATAGAGAAAATTCGGGTGTACAGCTTTCCCATTCGCTTTCCTACACTCTCGGTATGAATCAGAACGGTTCTGTTCTTCCCGGTATCGGTACAGAATTGATATTTCTGCACGATGTTTCCACCGGAAAACTCATCGTCTGTACTATCCACTAGATATTTAATTTCCTTCTTCTTGAGGCGTTTCCGACCGAGGTCGATATTGGAATACTTTACATTTAGTTTCCCATCCAGTAGCGCCACTCCAGTGACAATGGCCTTCTTTTTCCATCGATACTGTATAATCAGGTACCCGCTGTTCTCTTGGTAGTCCATGCTGATGACTTCCACCGAATAGTAGACATCCGGATAGATGTTGGAGATATATCGAAGGGATTGTTTGTCATAGTGCTTTCTGGATTTCTGTCGGCTACTATAGATTACATTGGCATCTTCATCCAGAACTTCTATGTATCCGCTCTTTCCGAAGATACTTTTCGTCGGGATTTCCGTATATCTCTCCTGCCTTAGCTTGTCCGCATAGGATTCGATATTGTACGTCTTCGGCTGAATATGGAACAACTTCGGCAGATAATAATTCGTCACAAAAAGTATAATCACCAATACGATACCGATTACCGTCAGTGCCACGAATCCCTTCATTAGAATCATGGAGAGACTTTCACTTTTCTTTGCTTTCGTTCTTTTCATAAGCTCTTCCGAATATTATTCATCTTTCTCGTCATCATCGTCCTTAAGGTCATCCCCACAGAAACGGTATCCCAGGCCTCGCACCGTTACAATGAACCGGGGATTCTTCTTGTCCTCCTCTATCTTATTCCGGATATTGGAAATATGCACCGTAATGGATTTCTCATCGCTGGGACAATAGTTGCCGTTCAAATATTCGTAAATTTGAATCTTTGTAAAGACTCTTCCCCGATTCTCCATGAGAAGTATTAGAATACTTAGCTCTGCTGGAGTTGTGTAGATTTCTTTGCCATCTTTGTACAGTTGATGTTTCAGCTTATCAATTCGGATGTTCTCAAAGACTAGCTGCGTCTTCTCTTCATCCACCGGTGGTGTAGGGTTCAAGTCGTAGAAACGGCGAAGGACTGCCTTCACCCGAGCCACCACCTCCAATGGGTTGAATGGTTTCGTGATGTAATCATCGGCGCCAATATCCAGTCCGAATATCTTATCCGTATCTTCTTTCTTCGCGGAAAGAACAATAATCGGAATATTAGAAGTCTCGCGAACTTTCTTAATCAAGTGATACCCATCCATCCGCGGCATCATAATATCGAAAATTCCCGCGTCTACCTTCTCTTTACAGAAAATCTGATAGGCCGCCATCCCATTCCGAGCCGTTAGCAATTCAAATCCAGCATTGGACAGATACATCTTCAGCACCTGGATAATATCTCCATCATCCTCTGCAATCAGTATCCGGCGCTTTTCTTCTTCCATTTCTATGCTTCCTCTTGCAGTCTTTCCACCATCTTCCACAGATTCTCCGCAGAATTGAAATTCTCTGGCGTCATTTCCGCCGCGTCAATGGAGATGTCAAAGGCATCTTCCAGTTCGCTGACCAGAGAAATGATGGAAAAGGAATCCAGCAGATGGTCATCAATTAGCTTTGTTTCGTTCTCGTAGTCTATTGTATCATCAATCTCATTCAAAATATCCAGTAACTCGTTCATAATTCTCCTTCTTTCTCGTACATCTGGTACGTTCATCTAATCTACACTAACTTACTTTTACCGAATCTCCGGTGTATTCAGCGGATAGGTCTGGGTCTGCAGTCGAACCGGCCGGATGCCCTGATCTTCGTTCCACAGCACCACCCCTGGGAGTTCGTGACTTAAGAAGAGGCTCATCCCCTCATAGACAGAATAGGCGCCTGCCCGGCCAAAAGCAAGTAAATCTCCTGCTTGAAGCGGCCGACATTCAAAGTCGCCGATTAATATATCGTTGGTGGTGCAAAGGGAACCGCAGATAGAATAATGTTGTTTTTCTTCCCGGTTCATCTCTTCCGGCAGCACCTGAACTTCCGGACAGTACATACCTCGAATCTGCCCGTCGTAATGGAGCTGATGGATACCGCCATCGGTAATGGCGTAATTCTTTCCATTATTTTTCTTCACGTCGCAGACCTTTGTAATGTACAAACCGGTATCGTAGGCCAGGGCTCGTCCCATCTCCAGGGTGAATTCGCCTTTCCACGTCATGGAGTGGACCATCTCCTGAAATTCCCCTAACGATTCCGGTGTGGTAACATCTTCTTCCTGATCTTGGAAGTAGGGAACGCCAAATCCGCTTCCGTATTCAATCATGGGTACTCGGAATCCGGCTTCCTGCTCCAGCCGCCTGCAGAAATCATCGAGCTTTAGAAGTTCTTTCCGATGTTTCGCCAACCGGTGCTTCTGGGTGCCGGAGAAAAAGTGAATTCCCCGGAACTCCACACCAGGATAAGATTTTCTATTGGCAATATAAGAAAGAATGGTGTCCTCATCCATTCCGAACTGGCTTCCAGAGGTCAACCTTGGAAGGACCGAAAGCGCCAGCCCCCTCTCTTCTCCCAGATGGTTCAGAAGTTCCAGCTGCGCAGGAGACTCTGCGGTATAAAGCGCCTGATTTCCACAATAATCCAGAATTTCCCGAAGATCCGTCTCCCTCTTTAGAACCCCAGAAATCAGCAATCTTTCCGGGGGAATCTTCAGTGTCCTACAGATTCGGAATTCTCCATCAGAACACACTTCAATTCGTGACGCCTCCGGAAGAGATTCTGCCGTCAGGAATGGATTGGTCTTCATGCAGTAGGTCAGGGAGATTTCCTCTCCCAGATACTTTCGAAAATACCGGAATCGGTCGAGAAGCGCATCCGTATCGAAAATATAAAGGGGGGTTCCAAAGGCCTCTGCGGCCTGGCAGATTTCCTTTTCCCTTATCTTCATTCCATCACCTCCAATTGGTCTAATACTTTCCGATCGATTTTTCCGTTCTTATTCAAGCGGAATTCCTTCACGTGCTTGAATTTCGCCGGAATCATGTAGAGGGGTAATTTTTCTTTTAGCGCCTGATGCACCGTAGCGACACCCGCTTCCCCGGTGTAATACGCCGTCAGTCGGCTTCGCTTGGAATCATAGGAGCAACAACTCTGATTCACCCCTTCTAGCCCGTTCATCCGAAGTTCAATTTCTTCCAGTTCGATGCGGTGTCCCATGTGTTTGATTTGGAAATCTTTACGACCGGCGAAATACATCTGCCCGTCTTCTCCCAGCACCGCCAGATCTCCGGTCCGATACATTCTCTGAGAATTCCCCGTTGAATCGGTATAATTCACGAAGTGCTTCTCCGTCTGCTCTGGGTTGTGGTAATACTCCCTGGCCAGGGATTCTCCCATGACACAGATTTCGCCTGGCACAGCCGGTTCGGCAACCACCCGGTCTTCATCGTCCAGAAGCAACACCTTGCGGCCTGGGAAGACTTGGCCCAACGGAAGCTTTTCGTCTTTCTCGACCAGATGCGACACATCGTAAT
>JBNMGJ010000019.1:0-15987 GCA_050872185.1 Mogibacterium sp. | reverse complement strand
GGGCATTACTGCCTTCTCTGGAAAGTGCCCCTGGAAAAAGGGTTCATTTCCGCTGACGCACTTGATGGCCTCCGCACTTTCTCCCGGCTTCAGATCCGTCACCTTGTCGATGAGGAGAAAGGGCTGACGATGGGGGAGGATTTCTTTGATTTCTTCATAATTCAGTTCCATATACGCTCCTTTTGTCTCTCTCTTTCGTTCCTGCACAGGTCGTCCTTATACTCGGCGGAACAGCAATGTTGCGTTGTGTCCGCCAAAGCCCAGAGAATTGGACAGGGCGTACTCCGTATGCACTTCTTTTCCCTGGTTCGGACAGATGTCCAGGTCGCAGTCCGGATCCGGAACCTGATACCCAGCGGTAGGAGGTGCAAATTGGTCCTGTAACATAGAGGCGGTAATCACCGCTTCCACGCCGCCGCTTCCACCTAGAAGATGTCCTGTCATGGACTTAGTAGAGGAAATCACCAGGTTCTTCGCTTCCTCACCGAAGGCGCTCTTCACCGCCGCCGTCTCACAGCGGTCGTTCAGCGGCGTTCCCGTTCCGTGGGCGTTGATGTATCCCACCTGATTGGGTGTCACACCCCCATCTGCCATGGCCATTTCCATGCAGGCCGCGGCACCGCTTCCGTCTTCTAATGGTGCGGTCATGTGGTTGGCATCACAGGTGGCGCCGTATCCAGCGATTTCTCCCAGAATCTTCGCCCCTCTTGCCACCGCATGTTCGTACTCTTCCAGAATCAGCACGCCGGCACCTTCTCCTAGAACGAATCCTCCCCGTTCCTTGTCGAAAGGAATGGAAGCACGAGTAGGATTCGTCTCTGTGGTCAGGGCGCGCATGGAGGTAAAGCCTCCCAGTCCCAAATCACTGATGCAGGCTTCCGTTCCTCCGGCCGCCATCACATCTACATAACCATCTCGGATAGCATGGAAAGCCTCTCCGATGGCATTGGTAGCGGAGGCACAGGCCGTTACACTGCAGGTGCAGCTCCCCTTGAAGCCCAGACGGATGGCCACCGCACCGGCAGCCATGTTCACGATGGTCATGGGAACGAACAGGGGGGAAATCCGGTCGAAACCTCTCTTCTCCCCTTTGCGGAATTCATCTTCGATGACCTGAAGGGCACCGATTCCGCTGCCGATGTTTACTCCAAAACGAAGAGGATTCTCCGCTTCCATGGAAATCCCACTCTGATCAAAGGCCTCTGTCGCCGCCTTGATGGCGAACTGGGTGAAGCGGGCACTGCGTCTGGCCTCCATCTTATCCATAATGGCGGTCGGGTCGAAGTCCTTGACTTCACCGGCTACTTTTACCTGATGGTTCTCGGTATTCACCGATTCGATGGGAGCGATTCCCACCACTCCATTTCGAACGTTTTCCCAGGTTTCTGCCGCAGTAAGGCCCACTGGGGTTACCGCACCCATTCCTGTAATTACAACTCTTCTCTTCATATCTAATCTCCTATACACACCTACATGGCCATTCCGCCATCCACCCGGAGAACCTCTCCGGTGATATATCCCGCATTTTCGCCGACCAGGAAGTGAACCGCTGCCGCCACGTCCTCCGGCTTACCGGTTCGGCCGGCAGGGATGTTCTGACAGATCTTGTCTTTGGCGGAATCCGGCATGGCCTCCGTCATATCCGTATCGATAAATCCCGGAGCCACCGCATTCACGGTGATTCCCCGGCTAGCCACTTCCTTCGCGTAGGACTTGGTCATTCCGATAATTCCGGCTTTGGCCGCTGCGTAGTTGGTCTGACCCAGATTTCCAGACAGTCCAGTCACCGAGGACATGTTCACAATTCGTCCGTAGCGCTGCTTCATCATGACCCGGCTGGTGGCCTTCATCATGTTCCAAGGGCCCACCAGATTCACCTCCAGCACTGCCCGATAATCTTCCTCACTCATCCTCGCCAACAGTCCATCCCGGGTAATGCCTGCGTTGTTCACCAGAATATCCACTCGGCCGAAGGCCTCCAGGGTCTTCGACACCAGTGCTTCGCAGTCTTCACTTCGCGCTACATCTCCCTGTACTAGCAGCACAGCAGCACCCTTCGCCTCACACTGCTTTGCGGTTTCCTCGGCCGCTTCCTGATTCCCTCGGAAACTGATGGCTAGATTCATTCCATCTTCCGCCAGCTTTAAAGCCACCGCTTTTCCAATCCCTCGGCTTCCGCCGGTGACGATGGCGGTTCTTCTGATTCCGCCTGTGCATTCCTTCATTATGCGTCCTCCTGTCCATCCGATAACAGGCTCCATGCCTGCCGGATATCTTCTACAGTGCTGATGCTGATGCATGGAACCGACCGGTCAATTTTCCGCAGGAATCCAGCCAGGGTCTTCCCCGGTCCGATTTCTACCACCTGTTCCACACCGGAACCCACCATCTTTCGAAGGATGGATTCCATCTGAACTCCATGGGAAACCTGTTTCACCAGCAGTTCAGAGGTGGTATCTGTGGCACTCTTGAAATCGCCCTTATAGTTGTAGAGAATCGGGAACTCCGGTTCCTTCCAGTCCACAGCCTGGAACCTTTCTGCCAGGGCCTCTCCCGCCGGCTCCATATAGGATGTGTGGAACGGGCCACTGACTTTCAGCTTCATGCAGCGCTTTGCCCCTGCTGTCAAAGCCTCCTCCGACACTTTCTCCACCGCTTCTGCGTCCCCGGACACAATCACCTGCCCTGGGCAGTTCAAATTCGTAATCTCGGCGATTCCGGTGGTCTCCGCCGATTCCGTTACCCGGCGGCAGCAAGCGGCGGTCTCTTCTTCGGAAAGCCCCATCACCGCAATCATCTCCGGATTCACTCCGGCCGCCGCCTTCTTCATCTCCTGAGCCCGGTAAGTCACCAGGGCTACCGCCTCCGATGCTGTCATCTCTCCTGCCGCTGCCAGCGCAGTGTATTCGCCCAGGCTCAGTCCCGCCCCCATATCCGGACGGAACCCGGCCTTCTGCAAGATTCGATACACTCCTAGCCCGAAAGCCAACATGATTGGCTGGGTATTCGCCGTATCTGCCAGCACTTCCTCCGGTCCTTCCCAGGCGATTTTCTTCTGCTCTTCGGTCAGAAGGTCGAACACCTCCCGAAATTCCGGATATTCCTCGTAAATATCCTTTCCCATGCCGACGGTTTGACTTCCCTGCCCGGCAAACAGTACTGCTGTCTTCATCTCCATCTCCTTCAGTGGATTCCCCCTAGCGGAATCCTTCCTTAAGTTCCTCCATCAGTTTCTGAACCGTTGTCATCTCATTGATTCTTCCCACATTAGCTCCGGTAAAAAAAAGTCCATCTTCCCAGTTTCCCCAGAAAGCCTCTATCAGCGCCTGGCTGATGCAGTATTTCGTGGTTTTCGGGTCACAGGTGCGAATGCACCCTCGGCACTTCTCGGGTGCCATCCTTCCCCTTCTCTCCACGCGCTGGAGAAGGGGCGAATCAATGGCCCGTCCCGGAAGTCCCACCGGGCTTTCGATAATCCGAATATCCGATTCCGAAGCATTCAGAATCACATCCTTGAATTCTTGAGAGGCATCGCATTCATCCGTGGCAATGAACCGTGTGGCAATCTGCACACCGGTGGCTCCCGCCTTTTGCATTCTCCGGATGTCCTCTGCATCGAAGACGCTTCCGGCAGCAAAGACTGGAATCTCTGGATCCACACTCACCACATCCTGGACAATCTGTTCCAAAGAAGCTGCGGTTCCATTCACCAGTTCCTCCCGAGGGAATCCCAGGTGACCTCCGGCATCTCGTCCTTCCACGACAATGAAATCCGGTTTCCGTCCGTGCCGCTTCCAGGCTCTTTCAATGAGCTTTGCCGCCCGGCCGCTGGACACCACCGGTGCCAGCATTACGTCCCGTTCTCCCGCAATCTCCGGAAGTTCCAGGGGAAGTCCCGCGCCGGAGATGATGGCATCCACCCCGGCTTCGATGGCGGCATTCACCATCTCTCTGTAATCTCTCGTCACCACCATGGCGTTAATGGCGATGGCTCCATTGCCACCGGAAATCTCTTTGGCCTTGGCGATTTCTTTTTTTAGCCCTCGAATCCCGGCCTCCACCGGATTCGTCCAGGCATCTTCTTCTCGAAATCCGATGACCGCGGTGGAGATGACACCCATTCCGCCGTTCTTGGCCACGGCTCCCGCCAAGGAACCCATGGAAATTCCCACTCCCATGCCTCCCTGGATAATCGGCACTTGCCATTTCTTATACATAGCTCTGATATTCCTTCATCATCTCTTCTAGAATCACTCGAAGGGGGCGGATTTCTTTAATATAGGAAGCGTCCTGCCCCGCCATGAGAGATCCTCTCTCCACATCGCCCTCGTGCACCGCACGTCTCAGCGCACCCAGGGTGAACTTCTCCAGTTCCAGCTTCTCAGCACCCTGCTGCTCCAGCTCCAGATAATCCCGGGTCATGCCGTTGCGAAGCACGCGAACGGGAACGCCCACACTGCGGCCGGTAACCACGGTGGAGCGGTCTTTGGCCTTGATTAAAGCGTCCTTATAGTTCTGGTGAATCGGACACTCACAGCTTCCCAGAAGCACGGTTCCAATCTGAACTCCTTCTGCTCCCAGAATTTCCGCCGCTTTCATCTGACGTCCGGAAGCAATTCCGCCGGCGCCGATGACCGGAACAGAGACTGCATCCACCACCTGAGGCAGCAGCACCATGGTGGTCAGCTCTCCAATGTGTCCGCCGCTTTCCGTTCCTTCTGCGATGATGGCGTCCACGCCTTCCCGCTCCAGCCGCTTCGCCAGCGCCACTGAGGAAACCACCGGAATCACCTTGATTCCCTGCTCTTTCCACATCTTCACGTATTTCCCCGGATTTCCGGCACCGGTAGTCACCACTTCCGGTTTCTCTTCCGCAATGACATGGGCCATTTCCTCCACATCCGGATTCATCATCATCAGATTCACGCCGAAGGGCTTGTCCGTCAAAGACTTGGCCGTCTCGATTTCCTTCCGCATCATCTCCGCGTTCATGGCTCCGGTTCCGATGATTCCAAGAGCCCCGGCGTTGGACACCGCCGCCGCGAAGGCGCCGTTGGCCACCTGGGCCATGCCCCCCTGCATAATCGGGAATTCAATTCCCAGCATTTGATTCAGTTTCATATCTTCTCCTGTTATCCTCTATCTCTATATGGTCATCAGGACACCGCCGTAGGTCAGTCCGGCGCCAAAGCCCACTGCCATGATTCGGTCTCCTGCCTTGATTTCTTCTTTCTCCAGGCACTCACACAGTGCCACTGCCACGCTGGCCGCCGAAGTGTTCCCGTACTTCTCTACATTGAGGAAGCACTTCGCCTCCGGAATTTTCATCCGCCGCGCCGCGCTTCGAATGATTCGAAGGTTGGCCTGATGGAAAATGTAGCGATCCACATCTTGGGCGGTCATCCCTGCCTGACGCAGAAGTTCCTCGCCGCATTCCGGCACCGCGGACACCGCAAAGCGGTACACCTCCTGTCCCGCCATCTGAATCTTCGGGTCGAAGCGGTCACACCACAGAATATCGTGATTGGGTTCCGTCCCTTCCAGATGGAAGAACTCACCGGATGGATTTCCTTCCAGCACCACGGCTCCCGCCGCATCGCCGAAAAGCACGCAGGTTCTCCGGTCCTCCATGTCCATCAGGGGATGGATTTTCTCACTGCCGATGAGAAGAATCCGCTTAAATCCACCGCTTTGAAGCAGGGCATTCACCAGCACCAACCCGTATACGAATCCGGAGCAAGCGCTGTTCACGTCCATAGTCATGACGCTTCCAGAAATTCCCAGCCGTCCTGCCACTTCTGCCGCCACAGATGGGGTTGCCAGATCCGGTGTAAAAGTAGCCACGATAACCCCGTCGATTCCGTCCCGGAATTCTTGAGATTTTCCCTGAAGGGCTTTCGCCCCCGCTTCCGCTGCCATATCAATATTGCTTCTGTTCTCCGCAAAGTACCGCTGCCCGATTCCCGTCTTCTCCCGAATCCACTGGTCGCTGGTCTCCACATATTCTTTCATGTCCTCATTGGATACCGCCCGGTCGCCGTGAGCGGTGCCGTATCCCAGGATTTTCATTCCTGCCATAATTACTCCTGTTCTGTTTTTTCCCTCCACGGGTTCTCCTTGAGAAGGGTTCGTCCCACACTGCGAAGCTTCCGGTAACGGTTCTCTGCAATGTCCCGGGGTTTTACCTTCCGCAGCTCTGTAATGGCCTCGTTCACCGCCTGCTCTACGCCGCTAAAGACATAGGCCCGCTCTTCATGGGCCCCTTCCCCCGGTTCCGGTATGATGGTGTCACAGACTTTCATCTTATACAAATCCGGTGCCGTCAGCCGCATCACCCGGCTGGCTTCTTCCCACCGAGTTCCATCCTTCCACAGAATGCTAGCAAAGCCTTCGGGAGACAGGATGGAGTAAATCGCATTCTCCAACATAATCATGCGGTCGCAAATGCCGATGGCCAAAGCGCCTCCGCTTCCTCCTTCTCCGATAAAAACAGAAATCACCGGCACGGACACCCGGGATAGCACCTTGAGACATTCTGCAATGGCGCTTCCCTGTCCCCGTTCTTCCGCTTCTTTTCCCGGATAAGCCCCTGGCGTATCCACGAAGGTGATAATGGGCCGATGGAACTTATCCGCCTGTTTCATCAAGCGAAGAGCCTTCCGATATCCATCTGGATTCGGCATGCCGAACCGCCGTTTCAGATTCTCCTCCAGGGAACGTCCCTTCTGATGACCGATGACTGTCACCGGGATTCCGTGGAAACTTCCGATTCCGCCGATAATGGCCTCATCTTCCGAGAAGGCACGGTCTCCCCCTAAGGGGGTGAAATCCTGAAACAGTTCTTCGATATATTCTTTCGTTGTAGGCCGGGTTTCCATTCGGGCAATCCGAACGCGCTCCGCCGGCGTTCTTTCCGTAATTTTCAATGTTATCTCCTTTTACAAGCGGCCGTGAAGAGTCAATATTTTCCCCAAGGTCTCCCGCATGTCTTTCCGTTCCACCACCTGATCCAGAAAACCGTGATCGTACTGGAACTGGGCCCGCTGGAATCCATCGGGAAGTTTCTCTCCGATGGTCTGCTCTATCACCCGCGGACCGGCAAAGCCAATTAATGCCCCAGGTTCCGCCAGCTGAATGTCTCCCAGCATAGCAAAGCTTGCGGTGACCCCGCCGGTTGTGGGGTGGGTCATTACCGATACGTAGAGGAGTCCGGCTTCGTCGTGCTTTGCCGCCGCCGCAGAGGTCTTGGCCATCTGCAATAAGGACATCATGCCCTCCTGCATCCGAGCACCTCCGGAGGTGGAAAAGATGACGATGGGAAGTTTCTTCTTGGTGGCGTATTCAAAGGCCCGGGTGATTTTCTCTCCCACTGCCATGCCCATGCTTCCCATCATGAACCGGTTGTCCATGACGGCGATTACCGTCTTGTTTCCCTGTATCTTCGCCGTGCCGGTGATTACCGCATCCTGAAGGCCTGTTTTTACCCGCATGGACTGAAGCTTCTCATCGTAACCTGGGAAATCCAGAGGATTCCCCCCGCGAATGCTCCGGCCGAACTCCCGAAAACTTCCGGAATCCACCGTCATTCGAATCCGAGCCGTGGCGGACATGCCTCGGTAGTTTCCGCAGTGAGGACAAATGTACAGATTGCTCCGCCAATCCTCTCGGCTGGATTCCTGACCGCAGGCTTTACAGGTTACCGGTTCTTTGTTTCGGCGAATTTTCTCCACCGGCTCCTTGGCGTGGGCCAACCGATGGATGGCCTTCATTATCCCTTTTCTTTCCTGAAACGGATTCATTCTCTACTCCTTCATCATTCCCGCCGTCTGCACCATGTTGGTTAGTTCCGGCAGTTCTTCTCCGATAAATCCGGTGTTGTAATTTCCCCGCAGAAATTTCCGGTTGTACAGAATCATCTGCATCAGGGGCTGAGTGGTCTTGGGACCCTCAATCACCGTCTCTCCCAGGGCCCGGCGCATTCGCCGCACCGCTTCTACCCGGTTTTCTCCCAGGGTGATTACTTTGGCCACCATGGAGTCGTAGTAGGGGCTGATGACCGCCCCGCTGTACAGAGCGCTTTCCACCCGAGTTCCGAAGCCGGAAGGGAAGTGAACGAAATCCACCTTTCCCGGACATGGGCTAAAATTATTTAACGGATCCTCACAGCAAATCCGGCATTCCAGGGCATGGCCCTTGATTTTCACATCTTCCTGGGTATATCTCAGTGGAATTCCGGAAGCGATGCGAATCTGTTCGCCAACGATGTTGATTCCCGTTACCATCTCGGTAACCGGATGTTCCACCTGAATTCGGGTGTTCATCTCGATGAAATAGAAATGTTCCTGGGAATCCATCACGAACTCCACGGTTCCGGCCCCTTCGTAATCACAGCATTTCGCCGCCAGCACCGCAGCCTGGCAGATCTTCGTTCTTGTTTCCGAACGGAGTCCGAAGGCGGGGGCTTCTTCCAGCATCTTCTGATTTCTCCGCTGGATGGAGCAGTTTCGCTCCCCCAGGTGAATCACGTGATGCTGCTGATCCGCCAGCACCTGAACCTCAATGTGTCTCGGATTCAGAATCAACTTCTCCAGGTACACCGTGCCGTCGCCGAAGGCCGCTTCCGCTTCCATTCGGGCTTGCTTCATGGCTTCCGGCAGTTCTTCACTGGAATCCGCCCGGCGCATGCCTCTTCCGCCGCCACCGGCGGAAGCTTTGACCAGCACTGGGTATCCGATTTCCTCTGCGATTCGAAGGGCTTCCTCGGTGCTTTCCACCGATCCGTCGGATCCGGGAACCACTGGAACCCCTGCCGCCATCATCATCTGGCGGGCCGTGGATTTGTCGCCCATCTTCGAGATAGTGTCTCCGTCCGGGCCGATGAATTTGATATTATTCTCCTTGCAAAGGTCTGCGAACTTCGCATTCTCGGAAAGAAGCCCGAATCCGGGATGGATTCCATCGCAACCGGTGGACAGGGCTGCCTGAAGGATATTGTTCATATTCAGGTAGCTTTCCGTAGGATTTCCCGGTCCGATGCACACTGCTTCGTCAGCAATCAGGGTGTGCAGGGAATCCCGATCTGCCTCGGAATACACCGCCACAGCAGGGATACCGTTATCCTGACATTCCCGAATAACCCGAACCGCAATCTCTCCCCGGTTGGCCACCAGGATTTTCTTTAACATTTCTCCACCTCGAACAGCACCTGGTCGTATTCCGCCATCTCTCCGTTCACGCCTAGAATGTTCCGAACCACCAGGTCGTAAGGGGCGGTCAGTTCATTCATCATCTTCATGGCCTCTAAGATACACAGCGTATCTCCCTTCGCCACTTTCTGTCCTTCTTTCACGTAGGGTTCGTCCTCTGGAGACGGTGCGGCATAGAAAGTTCCCACCAAAGGAGCTTTGATTTCCGCCCATGAGTTCTCTTTGTGTATCACTTCTTCCGATTTGCCGGCAGGTTCTGGGGTACCGGCTTCTTTTACCGGATTCTCTGGATGCTCCGGCTTCTCCGCTGCTGGTACATTCCGCGCCACTAGTGGCTCATCGGAGGATTTCGGAAATTCCACATGGCCTCTTCCCAGTCGCAGCTTCAAATCCGCCGTCTCCATCTCCAGGGCCGTCAAATCGGAATTCTTGAATTCATGCAGAAGTTCTCTGACGATTTCCTGATTCTCCATCTCGGCACCTACTGATACTTCTCCACGCAGGCAACCACGTCGCTTACCAGCTTCATGTTCGGCAGCTCGGTGTCCGGAATCTTCACACCGAACTCGTCCTCCAGTGCCATTACCAGCTCCACCGCATCCAGGGAGTCGATTTTCAGATCCTCGGCAATGGATGCCTCCGGTGTAATCTTTGCCTCGTCGCAGCTCAGTGTTTCAATCATTACTTCCTTTACTCTGTCAAATGTCATTTTGATTTCTCCTTCGTTCTGTGTTTGATGTTCTAACTTATGGTATGTTTGTTTTCGATGTTGTTATAAATATTTAAATAAAATATTTTAACTAAAATTCTTGAATATATTACTACCCACCTGCCCTTCTGTCAACACCTTTTATGTGAAGATATCTTCACATACTTAAAATTTTTGAATTATTTGCCGGGGCGGCCGGAAAATTCCAGTTGACAGAATCTGCTTTTACATGGATACTGATTAATAGAACTATTGCGAAACGAAAGGAGGCATATTATGCCACATATTAATGTAAAGATGTTCCCAGGTCGGGACAACGAGAAGAAGAAGGCATTGGCAGACAATCTGCTGAAGTGCGCACAGGAAACCCTGGGATGCCCCGCAGAGGCCCTTTCCGTATCGGTAGAGGACGTTGCTCCGGAAGACTGGAATGAGACGGTAGGCGAGAAGATTCCATCGGATAAGATTTACTCTGGAGAAATGTACCAGGTTAAGTAATGGTACACACAAAAGAAATTCTTCGGAATGCGTTCTGGGAACTGCTGGAAGAAAAGCCCTACAGCAAAATCACTGTGCAGGGGATTGTGGATTTCTGTCACGTGAATCGCAACACTTTCTACTATCACTTCCAGGATATTCCCACGCTGATGGTGGACTCGGTGGAGAACTGGATTGCAGACGTTCTGGCGAAATACGGGGCGGACTCCACGCCCATCAGCTGCTTCGCCTATGTGGCTCAGGAAATGATGGCCCGAAAGCAGGCCTTTCTTCACCTGTTCCAGTCCATTCACAAGGATGCGTTTCTGCAAGATTTGAACCGCCTGGGCTATGATATTGTCCAGATGTACATGGAACGATTCGAGTCGGTAATGTCTCTTCCAGAAGCGGAACGGTCCACCTTGATTCACGGATACAAGTGCCTGTTCTCCGGAATCATTCTAGATTGGCTGGAGGACAATGCGTCTTACAATCTGGTGGAATTCTCCCAGGATTTGCACCGATTGTTTCCAGTGGTGGAATAAATGAATACGGAATGGCAAAAGGAGCCACGCCCCAGATGGGGCTGGCTCCTTTCGCTATATGTGATTTGGATGAACGGGCAATTATTTGTTCTCTGAAGTATCCGCAGTTCTTTCTTCCCATAACCGGTCCGCAGCCGGCTTCCATTGCTCCGCATAGTGCACGCACTTTCCACACAGGTGCTCCGCACTCTCTGGGGACTGAAGATCGGTGGAGTGGGCACCAGATTTCTTTACCATCATCTGAAGCATTCCCGGATTCTCCAGCATCGGGCATGGGCGGAACATGTTTTCGTTGAAAGGCTGATTCCGATGATACTCCTGCATCATCGGGGAACGCAATGCATCCAGCAGGGCCTTCTCCCGAATGTTGGAGTCCGAATAGTGAACAAATACGCAAGGATCAATATCTCCATTGGCATTGATGTGAAGGTATCTCCGGCCGCCGGCAATGCAGCCTCCTACATACTCTGCATCGTTCTGGAAATCCATGGCGAACAGCGGTTTCTCCCGACGATACTTCCGAATGGCTTCATACACACCAATTCGCTGCTCTGGCGTCGGAAGCAGTTCCGGTGCCGCATCATTTCCAACCGGCATGTAGTGGAAATACCAGACGAAATAAGCGCCCAGGTCAATCATGGAATCGTAGAAGGCTTCCGATGTAATGGAGCTGTAGTTGGCACTGGTGTAACAGCAAGAGATTCCGTAGACCAGTTTCTTCCGGCGAAGAAGGTCCATGGCTTTGACCACCTTCTGGTAGACGCCGTCTCCTCTGCGGCCGTCGGTGGCTTCCTCGAATCCCTCCAGGGAAATAGCCGGAACGAAGTTCCCTACCCGAAGCATTTCATCGGCGAATTTTTCGTCGATTAAGGTTGCGTTAGTGAAGCACAGGAAGACGCAATCGGAGTGCTTCTCACAGAGGCGAATCAAATCCTCCTTCCGCACCAGCGGCTCTCCACCGGTGTAAATGTACATATATATTCCCAGTTCCTTACCCTGACAGATGATATCGTTAATTTCGTCGTATGTCAGGTTCAGTTTGTGACCGTATTCTGCCGCCCAGCAACCGGTGCAGTGGAGGTTGCAGGCCGATGTGGGATCCAACAGAATCGCCCACGGAATGTTGCAGTCATACTTCTTCCGGTTCTCTTCTTCCGTCTGCCACCCTGCCAGAACCGCATTGATGAAGAAATTTGCAATCAATGTTTTCGCTACATGGGGATCCACTTCGCTGAAAATCTTATGCAGGTAAGCATGGTACGGATGATTCGGCTCATCAATAGCTCTCCGGATTTCTCTCCGCGGTGCCTCGAACTCGCCCTTAGAGAACTTGTCTGCCCAGTCCATCAGCTTCCGCATATTCTTGTCTGGGTCTTTGTAGACGTAGTTGAAGGTTTGCTCAATTCCAAATTTACTCAATGTTTTCGATGCATTATTCATTGCAGCATCCCCCTTTTCTATCATTCTTTATCTCTCTTTTGACATGAAAGGATGTTACAAGATTAACGTTCTCATTTCAATGGACAAAACCCTCCCCTGTGTTCGAAAATCAGACAGTGCACACTTCTTTGTCTAAATATGTTGTCTCTTGTGCATATATTAAAACAGGCCAGTTTGTGGGGCAAACCAAGCCTGTTCCGCTCAAATCGTATTATTAATTCCACTGATCCTGTAGTAAGAAATCCCGTATGTTTCGGTGCTTAATCTAGCAAGTTATCACTGATAAAACAATCTATTTCAAATATTTTATCAGTTATAACTGATAAAAATTATATTTCTCAATAATATTTAAGTTATATCTGATAAATTCCAACTCCCCTTTCTGCGTTCTGAATGTGAAATTTTTTTACACATTGGAAATTATGATTGACTTTCTGTTCTGTCCCTTATTAAAATGGCGTATATAAATTGTAACCCGGTCCACGCAAAGTGGAATGAGAAAGAGGTGAACACAATGGCAAACAAATACGCAGGAACCCAGACAGAGAAGAATCTGCAGGCTGCATTCTCCGGCGAATCGGAGGCGAGAAACAAGTATACCTATTTTGCTTCGGTAGCGAAGAAGGAAGGCTGCGAGCAGATGTCCGCCCTGTTCCTGAAAACCGCAGAGAACGAGAAGGAACACGCGAAGATGTGGTTCAAGGAGCTTGCCGGAATCGGCGACACCAAATCCAATCTGGCCGACGCTGCAGCCGGTGAGAACTACGAGTGGACAGACATGTATGCGGGATTCGCGAAGACCGCAGAGGAAGAAGGCTTCCCGGAACTGGCAGAGAAATTCCGTCTGGTGGGCGAGATTGAGAAGCAGCACGAAGAGAGATACCGTGCCCTCCTGAAGAATCTGGAAACTGCCCAGGTATTCGAGAAGAGCGAGGTCAAGGTGTGGGAATGCCGGAATTGTGGCCACATCGTGGTGGGCACCCAGGCCCCAGAAGTCTGCCCGGTATGTGCACACCCGCAGAGCTACTTCGAAGTACACGCAGAGAACTATTAATAGGATGGAGGGATTCCGCTTCCACCCGGAAATGTAAGATGGCACGATGCGCCGGCGCAAGCCGGCGTATTTTTTACCGCGGAATTGGCTTCACAAACACTTCACATTCGAATTAGCACTCACCGCTTGACAGTGCTAATAAAAAGCGTTATAACATAATTGTAATCAGAAAGGGGTTACAAAGAGAACCGACGAGTTCCGAATCGGAGTGTTTCCCCGAAAGACTCCATCCGTTCTCCTTCAAACAGAATATTATTCATAAGGAGGATTTAACAATGTTACTGCCTAGTGTATTTACAAATGATGACTTTTTCGATGATTTCTTTGATGCTCCAGTAAGAAGAAGCTACATGCCAACCGCAATGAAGTGCGATGTGAAGGAGCTGGATCAGTCCTACGAGCTGGACCTGCAGCTGCCGGGATATAATAAGGAAGATGTTGAGGTTTCTGTGGACGACGGTTACCTGACAGTGTCCGCTTCTCACCAGGAGAACCAGGAAGAGAAGGAAGAAGGCAAATATATCCGCAAAGAGTGCTACACCGGAAGCTGCCAGCGCCGCTTCTATGTGGGCAAGGAAGTGAAAGGTGAGAACATCAAGGCGTCCTTCGCCAACGGCGTTCTGTCCCTGACCGTGCCGAAGGCCGAGGCACTGCCAGAGAGAGAAACCAAGCAGCTGGTTCAAATTGAAGGTTAATCGGTAAAAATAACATGCGCAGGGCCGGTGATTTCCGACTCTGCGCATGTTTTTTTGTTCTTATATTGAATCTGTTAGAGCATCTGTGTCTTCTGGAAATCCGCTTTTTCCACCACAAATGGGGTGCAGTTGCTTCCATAGAACTCGTAGGGTTCGCCGGTAATCCGGCCTCCCATCTTGAGGATAATCTCAAGGGTTACGTCCCGGGCATCCCCTCGAACTGCAGGGTAGCCCTGGGCAAACAAGGACCCCATGACAGAAGTAAGCAGGTGGGTTCCAAGGTGACGATGCCGGTACTTCGGGTGAATCACGAAGCGTCCTAGATGCACGCCGTCCGGTTCCTCCCAGGAAACGATGGCCCCTACCAGATTTTCTTTTACCTCAATGCACCACCACTGAGGCGATTTCTCCGCCGGAATATCGTCCAAATTCCGGGGAATTCCCTGCTCAATTTCGAACACGTCCCCCACCAGCTCCAGAATGCGTTCCTTCTCATTCGGATGGGCTCTCCGTATTATGGTCAGAGTTTCCTGCTTTTCCATCACGCTCCCCCTTTGGTTCATTAATTTAAATTTCTTATATCCCCTATTAGGTAGATTAATGATAACATAGTGCGGGGATATATTCCAATTAAATTGTTAGTATGGATTCCGTGATTTTCAAGGGTGTAACGGAAGTGCTCAGAAGGTTGCGTTATGGCGGCCGGATTCGCATCTGCAATCTGTACTTTATTGAATTTGGCGATTTGGAAAAGGGCAGATTGAGTTCTTCGTAGGTTTCTTTCGGGTTGTACCTATTGAATTTATTATATCTGTTTATTTAATAGTAGCAGTCTTTGTTGTAGAATTCTTGTAATCGAAATTGTTTTATGATTAAAGGAGTTCAATATGAATACAACACAGACATCTAACGTCGCACAGCGCTCCAAGACCTTCAACCTGGTTATCACCGCGCTGTTCATCGCATTAACATTCGTTGCCACTTGGCTGATTAACATTCGCCTGCCACTGGTGGGAAGCGGTGGTCTGATTCACCTGGGCAATGTTCCGCTCTTCGTTGCTGGCATGCTGTTCGGCAGAAAGACCGGCGCATGGGCCGGTGCCCTGGGCATGTCCCTCTTCGACCTGATGAGCGGCTGGACGGCTTGGGCGCCATTCACCTTCGTCATCGTGGGCTGCATGGGATATGTTATCGGACTGATTTCGGAAAAGAGACCGTTCAAGAATATGTTCCTGAACGATTTGCTTTCCGTTATCGTGGCAATCATTATTAAGGTTGTGGGCTACTATTTCGCAGAGGTTGTTCTCTACGGAAGCTGGGTCACTCCAGTTGGTTCCATTCCGGGAAATATCATCCAGGTAGGCGTTGCAGGCATCATCGTTCTGATCTGCATTGCACAGCTTCGCAAGCTGGTTCCGTCTGCAATTCGCTAAAAATATATCGTTTGACACTGTGGTCTCACGGAAATTCCGGGAGGCTGCAGTTTTGATTTTACCGTTAAATATATATTGATTTACCCTCGGTTGTGAATCATAATATTATCTGTATAAGTAACGAAGGAGGACAGTTATGTACAACGTCATGACAGCAGGTCCTGTTACAGTATCGGAGAAGGTACGAATGGCCAGAAGCCTTCCGTGCACCAACCCCGATCTGGACAGAGATTTCTACGATTTCTACAAAGAGACTTGTGAGCTTTTTGAAAAAGCTGCACACACCACCTCTCATCAGGCACTGATTCTCGGTGGTGAAGGTATTCTGGGACTGGAAGCAGCTTGCGCTTCCCTGAAAGAACCGGGAGAACGAGTTCTCGTCATCGATAACGGCATCTTCGGCGAAGGATTCAAGGACTTCGTTTCCC
>JBNMGJ010000203.1:0-3331 GCA_050872185.1 Mogibacterium sp. | reverse complement strand
GCTAAAAGGCATGAACTGCTCCCGCTTCCACACCGGCATGGGAATGCGTTTCTCGGAATGTGCGCCTAATTTATCTCTCTTTGTTTCCACTTTTGTGTCCTCCTATCTGGCAGTTTCGTTCTAGTGTTGTGGCTTCTTCCATCAAATCCATTCCCCGAAATACCGCGTTCTTGCCAAATCGCTTTCGGACATCTAACATAACCTGCTGGATGCCTTCATCCTTTTCGGTATCATGTGCATCAGAAGAAAGAAAATCTAGACAACTTCCCAAATAGTCTCCGGCTCCATCTTCCTGTACCCGATTGCAAGAAATGTTGAAGCGACGAACCGGAATGTTCGAGTCGACAATACGGTCGTATACCTGGAGAACTTCCGGAATCCACCGCGTGGAAAGATTGGAAGAAACTGGGAGTGCAGCCGTTCCCCGAACCGGAAAAAGGGATGCTTGATTCGTATATCCCACATAGATGGTGATGGAGGAAGTCTTGAGATTCTGGGAGGACATCTTAAGGCACAATTGATCAATCATTTCTTTGAGGATGAGCCGCCCTTCTTGGAAACTGTAATCCCGCATAAGAACCTGACCACTGCTTAAACTGGTGGTCTCGGAGTGATAGTTCCGAATGTCTTGGATGGTCACCGGTTCCCTTCCCCAGGCGTGGTCGATGAGAAGCTCGGCGTCAATGCCGAACCTGGAGTAAAGATAGGATTCGTCGGTATGGGCTAGCTTCCTCATGGTATCAATGCCAATGTTCTGAAGCTTCGATGCGGTTTTTCGTCCAATCCGCCAGAAATCCGTCAGCGGCTTATGGTCCCAGAGCCGTGTTCGGTAGCTTTCCTCATCCAATTCCCCGATGAATTCCGAATCACGTTTCGCCAGAATGTCCAGGGCCACCTTAGTGAGATACAGATTGGTACCGATGCCACAGGTGGCTCGAATACCCAGTTCCTGGTGGATTCGATTCATTAAGAACTGCCCCATCTCTCGGGCATTCATGCGGTAGGTACCCAGGTAAGGTGTCACGTCTAGAAAAGCCTCATCCACCGAGTAGACATGAATATCTTCTTTGGAAATATACCGGAGATAAATGCCGTAGATTTCGGAAGAGTAATCGACGTACTTCTGCATCCGAGGCTCCGCCATAATGCAATCAATACCGGGAGGAATTTCGAACACTCTGCAGCGGTTCTTGACACCTAATTTCTTCATGGCTGGTGACACTGCTAGGCAAATCGTCTTGTCGCTTCGTTCTGGATCCGCCACCACAAGCCGTGCTTCCATGGGATTCAGTCCCCTTTCGACGCATTCTACTGAAGCGTAGAACGATTTGAGATCGATACAGAGATACTGCTTATCTACCATAAGGTTCCGATTCCTCCTTCCACATAATACGAACATCTGTTCTTATTATAACTATTTTCTTTCATCGGTTCAAGTGGAACCCCTCTTGAATTGTTTTACAGGATAGGATAAAATCGAATTAGCAATAAGCGATTAAGGAGGAAATGGTTATGGAAAGAAAAGTCATTGATTCGAAGACGATTATCGCTCAGATTCAGGAACTGGCAAAGACAGATCCTCACTATATGCCCCTTCTGGCCAATGTCTCCGCTCTTCTGAACGAAGCGCTGGAAGACGTGAACTGGGTGGGTTTCTATATTATGAAGGACGACAGGTTGGTGCTTGGACCCTTCCAGGGGAAACCTGCTTGCATCCACATTAATCCGGGGGAAGGTGTATGTGGCACTGCGGTTTCGGAGAAGAAAACCCTCCGAGTTCCAGATGTCCACCAGTTCCCCGGCCACATTTCCTGCGATTCTGCATCCCGTTCGGAACTGGTCATCCCGATGTACAATCGTTACACCGATGTGAGCGCCTGTGAGATGCCGCCGGAGTTCGCCCGCCGGAACGTTATTGGCGTGCTGGATATCGACAGCCCGACCTTGGACCGCTTTACCGAAGAAGACCAAGCGGCCCTGGAGGAAATCATTCTTGCGCTGGAATCGGTTATCGTTAAGAATGACCGGAAGCGGAAAGCTTAGTCTTACGAGTATTTTTTTACAGAATTACAGAACCTCCGTCTGGAGAATGACTCTTTCAAGAGGTTCTTCTTGCGGAGGTTTTTTCGTGTCTACAACTCCATTTCGAAAGCGATGTCAGCTCGGTCAAAAGGAAATTTCTCCTTGTCCACCGGAATCTCCGTGAATCCCAGTTTTCGATATAGGTGCACTGCCTGTACACACTTCCGATTTGATACTAGAATCACCTTCGGAAGATTCAAATCCTTTGCGTAATCAATGCAAGCCTGAAGGCAAGCGGTTCCTGCACCGGTTCCAGTGTACATTCCCCGAGCGGCTAGCTTCATCAATTCCCAGTCGCCATCTTCTCGCGGCGCAATCATGCAGCAGGCCATTACCTGACCTTCGTCATCCAGGGCAAAGAAAATCTGCCCACCGCTCTCAATATATGGCTCAATATTTCCCAGCTCCTGATAATCTGTATCTTCCATCTCGAACATTTCCGAAATCCAAGCCTTGTTCATATCGATGAAATCCTGCTTATACTTCTCGTCGTAAGGTATTACTCTCATGGGTCCCTCCCTTTCTTCGCTATTATGTTCCCCTAATGCGTCTATTCTACCACAGAATCGCACGGAACTGGATAGGATGTATTTCTTCCGTCTATCTCATTGCATCAGGATGAAAGGAAAGCAATGTATGAATTACCGATTTGGGCATTTGTGCTTGGAAACATATCCACGAACCTTTTAAAGATAGGTCGGAGCTATCTTTAAAAAGTGTAATGTCTTGCCCACTGGAAGTTACTCATCCGAATCCATCCACATCATCACTTTTTTACAGTGTGGGCAATGCCATGCCTGGTGTTCAGCAGGATATGGAAGAACAGTAACAATATTTCTGGTAAAGAAACCTTTTATACCTTTTTTCTGCTTCTCCTCATTGGATATAAATTCATACGAACTATCACTGCCTTGTGCATATCCTTCTACAGTTCCTCGTTCCATTTCATTTCCACAATTTAAACATTTCACTATCGTTCAACCTTCTTTCAAATCTGTCCTGGTCAAGCTTTTTTGTAACACCTGCGTCTAACCATTAAATGAAAACCGCTTCTCATATGGCATCATATATCCATTATGCGAGTACGGACGTATCTGATTATACCAGTTATACGCAAATCCTGAAACTGCTTTATCCAGTTCATGAATCGTTTCAAAATGATACTGATAAATCAGTTCTGCGTATTCCTGTCGAATCTTTCGCAACTCCTCCATCTTCACGATTTCACCCCCAATGTGACCGTGGGATG
>JBNMGJ010000187.1:0-3706 GCA_050872185.1 Mogibacterium sp. | reverse complement strand
GGCCAGAGGATGGAAGCGGCTGATGAAAACGTGGGGTTTTGCAATGAAGAGTTCGTGGAATACCAAATCGTTCTCTTTCAAGATTTTGCTCAGCACAGATTTGTTGAAGTCATTCAGGAAAAGAATGCCAATTTCACTCCGCATTTTGGCTACATCATCGATGATTTCATATGTCTGGGTTTCACGGAGGCTGAAATCGTACTCCTCTTGACCGAATTCCTTAATCAAATCAACAAAGGCGTTTACTGCAAAGGAATAGTGTTGGGTGGAGATGCAGAATTGTTTTTTTCCACCATCTCCGTTCTTGAAACGGTCTTCCAGAATGGAAGCTTGCTCCATTACTTGCCGTGCGTACCCCAGGAAGTCTTCCCCCTCTCGGGTGATGGTGACCCCTTTCCGAGTGCGATTGAAAATCTTCACGTTCATTTCCTCTTCCAGTTCGCGAATGGCATTGGTGAGACTGGGCTGGGAGATGTACAATTTCCGAGCGGCTTCGGTAATGGTCCCGGTTTCTGCCACAGTAAGAATATATTTAAGTTGCTGAAGTGTCATGGACATACCTTCTTTCTTCGTATTCTGCTCTTCCAATATAGCACAGATGGAGGATGAAGGGGATAAAATTTCAATGGAGGTTCTTAACAGGAGGGGAAGTTGATGATAAAATAACAAGAAAAGACGAGGAGTAGGGAAATGAATATCACCGAACTGAAATATATAATTGAAACTGCCGCAGCCGGTTCCATCAGCGCTGCGGCAAAGAATCTCTATGCTGCCCAGCCCAACATTAGCAAAGCGATTAAATCTCTGGAGGAGGAATATGGAATTCAGATATTCCAGCGATCGGCGAAGGGTATGACGCCCACGAGGGAGGGGCAGGAATTCATCCGGCAAGCGCAGCATATCGTTCAAGAACTGGACGCATTAGATGGACAATTCCTTCATCCTGGGAAGCGGAGAGTGGAACTCAAAATTGCGATTCCTCGTGCCAGTTATGCCTCCCATGCCTTCGTTCGGTACGTGAACCAACTGAAAGATGCCAGTGAACTCAAAGTTCACATTAGAGAGTGCAATTCATTGGAAGCATTGGATCGCATTGTCAGGAACCAATATAGTATGGCGCTGATTCGCTTCGAGTCCCAACATGAGGAGTATTTCCAGTCCCTCATTCGGCTGAAGCATCTGGAATCGGAGCCACTGATGGAATTCCAATATCGTCTCCTGACTGGGGCGAATAGTAAATTGGTTCACAAAGACATTAAGGGATATCAGGATCTGGAAGGATACATTGAGCTGATTCACGGAGATGACCGGCTTCCTACGGGAGATTACGTCGATGCGTTCAAATTGCCGGAGAATGCAAATTCAAAGAAGCGAATTCACGTCTACGAAAGGGGAAGTCAGTTTGCATTGCTTCAGGGGCTTCCGGAAAGCTATATGTGGGTATCCCCCATGCCGGAGGAACTTCTGGATCGTTACAAACTGGTTCAGCGGGAATGTCCGTGGCAGAAACGGGTGATGAAAGACATCCTGGTTTATCCAGAGAATCGGCTATTTTCGAAGGAAGAGGAACCCTTCGTTGAAGAATTGAAAAAAGAACGAGATAGCGTATCCGGCCACTGTTAGGGTGACCGGAATTCTTTTACCCGAATTAAATTGCTAGTAATTTAATAGGATATATCAAATTGTATATAACACCCTTGAAAAATGGTTAATATTCATCTGGAATAAATTGTGATAACACATTGTCAAGGTAGTTTATGCAATGGAAGTGAAGGGAGGCTATGAATGTTAGATGCATCCTATTACAAGAAAACCGATGAAATTATTGCGAAGCATCCTCGGGAAGAGAGGTCGCTGATTCCGATTATTCAGGAGATTCAGGAGGAATTTCGATATCTTCCTCCGGAACTTTTGACGTACGTTGCGGGAGAAATCGGGATTACAGAGACGAAGGCCTTTAGCGTGGCCAGCTTCTACGAGAATTTCTCTTTCGAAGCGAAGGGTAAGTATGTGATAAAAGTATGTGACGGGACGGCCTGTCACGTCCGGAAATCCATTCCAATCATCGAACGGGTTCAGAAAGAACTGGGACTGGACAAGAAGAAACACACTACCGATGATCAGCTGTTCTCACTGGAAACGGTATCCTGCCTCGGTGCCTGTGGTCTGGCGCCGGCGGTAATGGTGAACGACGAAGTTCATCCGAAGATGACACCGGACAAGATGATGGATCTGATTGAAGAGTTGAGAGGGGAAGAGTAGATATGAAACTGGAGAATAGAACGCAGCTAGATGATTTCCGTCAGCAATGTCGTGAGAAAAAGCAGGCCGAGGTCTGTAAGATTCTTGTATGCGGCGGCAGCGGATGTCTGGCCGGTGGATCAGAGAAAATATATCAGCGTTTCAAAGAACTGGTAGAAGGAAAATCCGGTGTTTCCGTAGAAATTGGTGCAGAAATTGCGCACACCGGTGTTAAGAAGAGCGGTTGTCACGGATTCTGTGAAATGGGACCTTTGGTTCGCATTGAGCCGTACAACTATCTATATCTCAAAGTGCAGCTAGAGGATTGCGATGAGATTTTTGAAAAAACGGTCTGTCATGGTGAGCCGGTAGAACGGCTGATGTATCACGATGGAACGGAGTTGTATCAGCGTCAGGAGGATATCCCATTCTATGCAAAACAGACCCGGTTGGTTCTGAAGAATTGCGGGCACATCGATGCGGAGCATATTGAAGATGCACTGGCAGTGGGAGCCTATGAGTCCTTCGAAAAAGCGCTGTTCGAGATGACTCCGGAAGCGGTCATTAAGACCATCAGTGATTCCAAGCTTCGGGGTCGTGGCGGTGCCGGATTCCCAACTGGCCGGAAGTGGACACAGGTTGCGGGACAGAAAGAGAAAGTCCGGTACGTGGTTTGTAATGGAGATGAGGGAGATCCGGGCGCTTTCATGGACCGAAGTGTCATGGAAGGGGACCCACATCGCATGATTGAAGGCATGATGATTGCGGCTTACGCAGTGCAGGCCCATGAAGGATATGTTTATGTTCGTGCGGAATACCCGCTGGCAGTGCGTAGACTTCAGATTGCCATTGCTCAGGCGGAAGAATGTGGAATCCTAGGCGACCATATTCTGGGAACCGATTTCAGCTTCCATCTGCATATTAATCGCGGTGCGGGTGCCTTTGTCTGCGGAGAAGGCTCGGCTTTGACCGCTTCCATTGAAGGTCGCCGTGGAATGCCGAGAGTAAAGCCACCTCGGACGGTAGAAAAAGGCCTCTGGGCGAAGCCGACGGTGCTGAACAATGTGGAGACTTATGCCAACGTGCCGATGATTATCAAGAACGGTGCGGACTGGTTCCTGGGAATTGGAACTCCGGACAGTCCTGGAACGAAGGCTTTTGCCCTTACCGGAAACGTCAAGAATACCGGCCTGATTGAGGTACCGATGGGAATTACCCTTCGGGAAATTGTCTATGACATCGGTGGCGGAATTAAGGACGACAAGAAGTTCAAGGCGGTTCAGATTGGTGGACCTTCTGGTGGATGTCTGACTGAGAAACAGATGGACAACAAAATGGATTTCGATTCCTTGACGAAAATCGGTGCCATGATTGGTTCCGGTGGTCTGGTAGTTATGGACGAAGACACTTGCATGGTGGAGGTCGCTCGATTCTTTATGAACTTCACAAAGCGTGAGAGCTGCGG
>JBNMGJ010000106.1:0-6289 GCA_050872185.1 Mogibacterium sp. | reverse complement strand
CATGCCGGGATTGATTCTGGCTACCTTCAAGTGGATTGAGCGGACAAAGCATCGGGATTTCCTGCCGTCTTTTCACCGGTTCGGGGTGTTCATCAGTAAGACAACGGTGTGCTTTGCCGTGATTTTTGCCCTGCTGATTATTCCGTCCTACTACCTGAGCAACCATAACAGTTATTACTATGGATCCTCCCATATCTTCAGCGCTGGAACGGAGTACGGTGATGATACCGAAGCCATTACGAAGAAATTCGGTATCAAGGACACCTACGTGTTGCTGGTGCCACGCGGTTCCGATTCCAAGGAGAGACAGCTTGCGGAGGAATTGAAATCCAACAAACATGTAGTTTCTGTCACCTCGTTAACCGACGTACTGGGACCGGCAGTGCCGGCGAACATCCTCCCCGACTCTGTGAGCACGAAACTGCGTTCTTCAGATTATGACCGAATGCTAATTTCTGTAGGGGCAGAATACGAAGGCGATGAGACCTTTGCGTTGGTCAAGAAGATTCGCAGCACCGCTTCTTCTTACTATGGAGACAAATACTACCTGGCGGGACAGGGCGTCAGCACATCGGATCTGAAGGATACCATTACAGCGGATATGGTAAAAGTAAATCTCGTGGCCATCGGGGCTGTGTTCTTAATCCTGCTTTTGACCATGGGAACCTTGAAGATTCCGGCCATCCTGGTTCTCACTATTGAGACGGCCATCTGGATTAACCTGTCCATTCCGTACATTCAGAATAAGCCGATATTCTATATTGCCTATCTGATTATCAGTTCGGTACAGCTGGGCGCTACGGTGGATTACGCAATTCTTTTTAGCGACCGTTACAAGGAATGCCGAGAGACTCTTTCCAGGAAGGAGAGTATTGTGGAGACCATTACACAGACCACCACGTCCATGCTGACTTCTGGGCTGTCGCTGACCATTGTTGGCTTCCTGCTGGGAGGAATCTCCACCCACGGCGTTCTGTCCCAGCTGGGATACCTTCTGGGGAAAGGAACCCTGTGCTCCCTCTTCGCCGTGCTCTTCGTCCTTCCGGGATTCTTATACCTGGCGGACCGGGACGAAAAGAAACTTTTTACTCAGAGTTAAGAATTTGTTAAGGATTCATCCACTGCCTGTTAATTCTTCTTTGCTACACTTCTAATAACGAAAGAGAAGTGAAGGGAAGGAGACAGAGAGATAAAAGTATTGATTCTAACTGGAAGATTTGGAATGGGCCATGTATCTGTGGCGGAGGCACTGAGAGAGGAACTTTCGGTGCAGCCGGGAACTGTTGCCCACGTAGTAGATATTATTGAATACATGTTTCCGAAGGCGGCTGCCGCCATCTACGGCGGTTTCGGCAAGCTAAGCGGTCGGTTCAGCTCCATCTATAACGCGGTGAATCGGATGGACGATGGCCGAAACGGAGTTCTGGTCAAAGGCAGTTTCTACAAGCGGTTTGAATCGCTGCTGGATGAGGAGAAGCCGGATGTGGTCATCTCCACCCTTCCGGTGATTTCCCGGTATGCCGGTGCATATATCCGGTATTCTGGCCGAAAAATCGGCTATATTGTCTGCGTGACGGATATTGATCCCCACAGCGAGTGGGTGTCGGAGCGGGCGGACGTCTATCTGGCCGGAGACGAGGTCACTCGGCAGCTTCTGGTGGAGAAGGGAGTTCCTTCTGGTAAAATCAGAATCGTAGGAATTCCGGTCCGTCAGGCTTTCGATCACATTGAAAAAAGTTATCCGACCTCAATGGAGAAAGAAGTTCTGGTCATGGGGGGCGGCCTGGGAATTATACCGGATGTGGACGAAATCATGAAGCAGGTGTGTCACCTTCCTGGGGTTCATGTTACCGTGATTGCCGGAAAGAATCGAAAGCTGAAGGAAACCCTGGAAGAAAGTTATCCGGAGGCCAGCATCGTCGGATACACGGACCGGGTGGCAGAATACATGGGGCAGGCGGACTTGCTGATTTCCAAAGCCGGCGGGATTACGGTTTTCGAGGCCATTCATTCCGAGACGCCGATTCTGGCGCTCCATCCTTTCCTGGAGCAGGAAATCCGAAACGCGGATTTGATTGAGCGAAAGAAAATCGGAAGTGTGATGAATTCCGATGAGGAAGGTTTGACAACGCAGCTTCGGGAACTTCTGTATGATGAAGAGACACGGAGGAGGTTAAGACGAAATCTGAAGCAGCTTAAAGCTTCCTATACAAGCTGTAATGTTGTAAATCTGGTGGGAAAGTTATCCCGTGCCTAGAATAATAAATAGCACGCTATTGACATAAAGGCTGATAGCGTGCTATTATTATGCCGTATCATTGGAAAGGGATATTACATATGGCGAATCGGACAAACACACCGGATATCGGATTCTATATCAAACGCATCAATGATTTGCTGGAGAAAAGGGCCAACAACGCACTTCGTTCCAGCGGATTAACGCTAATGCAGATGGCGTTCCTGATGACGCTGCAGGATGCGCCGGAGGGTCAGCGGACTATGAAGGAGTTGGAAGGGCATTTCGGAGTGGCTCAGTCCACTGTGGCGGGAATCGTGTCCCGCTTGGAACAGAAGAATCTGGTGGAATCCACGCGAGATTCATCGGATAAGCGGATCAAACGAGTGCATATCACCCAGAAAGGTGAGACATGCTGCGAAGAATCCAAAGGACATCGGAAGGATGTGGAATCCGTTCTGCTGGAAGGATTTTCGCAGGAAGAAAAGAAACAGTTCGCCGCATTGCTGGAGAAGGCAGAAGAGAATCTGGCATAGCCGGAACCCGCGTAGAAGGCGGGGGTTCTTTTTACCCAAATCAATAGCGTGCTATTGGAATAAAGGAGGCAAATATGAAAAAGAATAAAGGAATAGAGATTTTTGAAAATACACCCATCGGGAGGGCCGTGCTGAACAATGCGCTTCCAGCCATGGCGGCCATGTTGATGGTGCTGATTTATAACCTGGCGGACACCTTCTTCATCGGGCAGACTGGGGATGATTTGCAGGTGGCCGCGGTGTCGCTGGCTACGCCGGTGTTCCTGCTTTTTATGGCGGTGGGGACGATTTTCGGCATTGGCGGCACATCGGTGATTTCTAGAGCTATGGGCGAAGGACGGATGGAATACGCTCGGAAGGTTTGTGCATTCTGTATGTGGAGCTGTGTCTTCGTGGGAATTGGGATGTCCGCGTTGTTTCTGATATTCATGAATCCGCTTCTGTACTTCGTGGGCGCCAGTGCGGATACCTGGGAATTCGCCAAGATGTATCTTACCATTGTCAGCCTGTCCGGTCCTTTTGTGCTCATTGCGAACTGTTATTCCAACGTAATTCGGGCGGAGGGGCAGTCCGGCAAAGCCATGATGGGCCAACTCATCGGAAATCTGCTGAACGTAATTCTGGATCCGATTATGATCCTCGTGCTGGGATGGAACATTACCGGAGCGGCAATCGCCACGGTAATCGGAAATGTGTGTGGAGCGGGGTACTACCTGGTGTATTTTCTAAAAGGAGAATCCGCACTCAGCATTCGTTTCCGGGATGTGACCTTGGGGGAACAGGTGGCAACCGGCGTGCTGTCCATCGGAATTCCGGCGGCATTGGGTTCGCTTCTCATGAGCATTTCGAATATTCTGATGAACACCCAGATGGCCAAGTATGGCGACATGGCCTTGGCTGGTGTGGGGGTGGCCATGAAGGTTACCATGATTACCGGAATGGTGTGTATTGGACTAGGGCAGGGAATTCAGCCCCTTCTTGGATACTGCGTGGGGGCCAAGAAGTGGGAAAGGTATCGGAAGGCACTCAGATTCTCGCTGATTTTTGCCCTTCTACTGAGTACTGCATTGACAATTCTGTGCTATTTGGGGATTTCGCCCATTGTCAATGCCTTCCTTACGGATAAAGACGCCTTTGCCTACGGCGTATCCTTCTCTCGGATTCTTCTCTGCACCAGTTTCCTCTTCGGCGTGTTCTATGTGCTGATCAATGCGTTGCAAGCAGCCGGAGCGGGAACGGAATCCTTGATTGTCAATGTATCGAGACAGGGAATCATCTATATTCCGGCCATGTTCATCTTGGGAAATCTTTTTCAGGAGACTGGCTTAATCTGGGCTCAGCCTGTGGCGGATGTGCTTTCCCTGCTGCTGGCTCTCTACTTGTATGTGCGCCGGGCAAAAAGGATGATGGAGAAATAGTGGAAATTAAACCATATATTCAACATCAAATTTACCGACTTTGCCAATTATCCACTTGCACAAATTCATTAAATACTATATAATTACCTCTGGTAATTAACTAAGGTAATTAATCGAAGGACGTATCTTTTGGCTACGCCGGAAATGTGGGAAAGAAAGGGTGTTTTTTTTAGCAAATGAAAAGCGAGACCATCAAGAGAATGCTGGATGCCTGTTATCTGGCCAAAAGAATCCGGGAACTGTTGCCGGAACTTCCGGAGGGGGTGAAGCCTGCGTATATTCAGTACATGGATGTGATTCATCAGGTGCAGAGAGAAAAAGAGGAAGTGAAGGTTTCGGATATCAGTGATCGGTTGAAGCTTCCAAGACCGGGTGTGACAAGGACCGTAAAGGAAATGGTGGAAAAAGGCTATCTCACGAAGCGCGCTTCGGAAGAGGACGGGAGAATCACCTATGTGAGTATTACGGAGAAGGGAGAGACCCTTTCGGAGAAATACGATAAGAATTACTATAGCCGCCTTTCGAAATATTTGACGAATATTACGGAGGAGGAAGCGGATGGAATGATTCGGACGATTGAGAAATTCTACGAAGTGATGCAGAGAGGAGATGTGACAATTGAGTAACTCGAAAGCAGATTTTACCCAGGGAAGTATACTGGGGAAGCTGATTCCTTTTATGATGCCAATTCTAGGGGCGCTGGTGCTGCAGGCGGCCTATGGTGCGGTGGATTTGCTGGTGGTGGGCCGGTTCGGAAGCACGGAGGGGTTGTCCGCGGTTTCCACGGGAAGTCAGGTGCTGAATCTGGTGACCTTCGTCATCACCCAGTTCGCCATGGGAATTACGGTGCTGATTGCAAGGTATATCGGGGAGAAGCGCAAAGAGGGAATCGGCCCCCTGATTGGCGGTTCCGTAGTGGCATACGCCATCATATCGGCCCTGTTGTTCGTGCTGATGGTGACCTGTGCGCGGCCCATTGCGATTCTCATGCAGGCGCCTAAGGAAGCGGTGACGCTGACGGCCACGTACGTCAGAATCTGCGGTGGCGGAATTTTCTTTATCGTATCCTATAACCTGCTGGCAGCGATCTTCCGAGGGCTAGGTGATAGCAAGTCGCCGCTGATGTTCGTGGCGGTGGCCTGCGTAGTGAACATCGCGGGAGATTTAATTCTGGTGGCAGGTCTTCACATGGATGCGGCGGGAGCTGCGATTGCTACCGTGGTGGCACAGGCAGTCAGTGTGATGTTTGCGCTAGTGCTGCTGTTCCGTCGGCAGGATGATATTCGGATTACTCGGAAAGACTTCCACCTTAATCCCCACTGTTTCCGCGCTCTTCGAATCGGTCTTCCCCTGGCACTTCAGGAGTGCTTGACCCAGGGATCCTTCCTGGCACTCTGTGCCTTCGTGAACTGTCTCGGTTTGAACGCTTCCTCCGGATATGGCGTGGCCTGCAAGATTGTCAACTTCGCCATGTTGATTCCGAGTTCGCTGATGCAGTCCATGGCTTCTTTCGTCTCCCAGAACGTGGGAGCGGGGAACGAGAAGCGGGCGAAGAAAACCATGTTCACTGGTATGGGCGTGGGACTTTGCATCGGGGTGTTCGTATTCGCCTTTGTCATGTTCAAAGGGAATCTTCTCACCGGAATTTTCACCAAGGATGCCGTTGTGGTACAGAATGGATTCGACTATCTTCGAGGATTCGCTCTGGAGACCATCGTTACCGCGGTGCTGTTCAGTATGATTGGATACTTTAACGGTCACGACAAGACGGTGTGGGTCATGGTGCAGGGCCTGATGCAGACCTTGCTTGTAAGACTTCCACTGGCTTATTACATGAGCATTCAGCCCGACGCCAGCCTGACGAAAATCGGATTGGCGGCACCGGTGGCCACCATCTTCGGAATTCTGATTAATGCTCTATATTATCGGAAGATGAATTCAGGGGTTAGTGGCTAGTGGATAGTGATTAGTGACTAGTAGATAGAAAAAAGTGGTGTCGCATTTTGTGTGAATGCGACACCACTTTTATATTGAAATAGAATTTCATGTGCAACTCGACATTATTATCCAAGCTCAATCATCCGGTCAATCGGCCGCTT
>JBNMGJ010000199.1:0-3404 GCA_050872185.1 Mogibacterium sp. | reverse complement strand
GTAAAGTTCATCGTAGATGTTCAAAATGGTTCCGCCGGGATAACCGAATACGGTGTCCACACCCTGTTCCAGAAGACATTCTACAACGACCTTTGCGCCTGTCATTTCCATAATTCATCCTCCTGATATATACTTCTAAATGGATTATTCCATTGATTAACCTTTTTCATTATATCACACTTCGAATTTGAGTTTTACAAAAAAATGGTCAAAAACAGTTTTTTGTAACAAAAAACAGCCTCGTCATGCTTCGAAGCTGTTTCAGTAGTTTCTCTTTTAAGTATTAACGATAACTAATTATCGTTAATACTTGCATTACATTTCCGCTTTCTTGCTTGATGGGCAGTCAATCGTTCGCTTTACAGATAATTTTATGGATTTTATCCAGTAGTGCACCTACATAGTAGACCCCTACCAGCATTGCAACCCCTACCTGAATTGCCATCTTGAATACTGATTGGGTCGGTGTCAGATTGAAGGTTAGCATGGCGATGGCCCAGCCCGCTAACCAGGATGGCATGAAAAACACTTTTGGCCATTGGTTGGATATGATAACCACTAGGAATCCCAATATGAACAAAGTCACGAATAAGGTTAGGTCCGAATTCCAAGAGGTATGTGCCATTACAAGAGTGCTCAACACGCCCCATAGGTCCCCTGCAAGATATCCAGCCGAAATTTTTCCCGCATCGCTCAACTTATTTCCGTTTGTTCCATAGATCCCCGCTGCTATCAGGGCAATGGGTCCCACCTCGACGCCAAGATATGGTGAGACTACAGCCCAAGCTGGTGGCAGAATCGCCACCAGCAAAGCCAAGGTAATAATTTCTTTTCTTTTCTGTCTATCCATCCGCTTATCTCATCGTAATGTATCCGTGATACTGAGTCATGTTGTCGGAACGGGCGATATCAGACAGGAAGATTCCTGCAAATCCATAGGACTTCTTCAGGTATGGGAAGTCTTCGGTTTCTGCCCATGCCGGTTTTGCCACCTTCTTCGCAGCTTCTGCAGTGGCTTTCTGCCATGCGCTTGGTCCTGGGAACCACATCTCAACCACACGATCGAATTCACAATCGTTCACGGACTTAATAATCTTGCTGGATAAGCAACGTGTCACTTCATCCTGCTCGGTATAAGCTGGGATGAACTCTTCCTTGAGCCACTTATCTCCTTCTTCCATGCTAACGCCTTCCGGATAGCGAACCATGAACTGCCATCTGTAGTTCGGGCCATCTTCAACGGTTCTTCCTTCGCCTTTGAAGTCGTCTTCCCACCATACTGGAATGAATGCAAAAATAAATGGAACTGTTCCCAGGTCCTCGTTACCCTTCGTAGATCTTGCATCGTCGCCTTCGAAGTTCATTTCCTCTGCAGCACCGTTCCCATCTGCCGGATCCGGCAGGTTGTTCTGCCATACCAGAACATCCGGCGGGAAATACTCCGTCAACGCTTTGTGATGAACGAACTCGTGAATATCGTTCGGGTTTGCCATCCAGTAATGCTCGGTCATCTGCATGCGGACAGTTCCGAATCTTTCACCGCCTTCTGGTACCGGCAGTGCCTGGTAGAAGGCATATTTCGATACATATGGTCCGAATTGGGAAATGCTATCCGGAATATGATATCTGTACAGCCAATTTTCCAGATAAATTCTGTAGTCTTCTTTTGCCAAATCCACGAAGATTAGGCTTCGAACTGGGTAAAAATCAGGTCTCTTCATTATTTTTTCCTCACTTTCATATATGCAATACAGGATGTACATTACCGTACATCCTGGTATTACCTTATCATATTTTTACAAGAATTAGAAGCTTGTTGGGATTTCCGGCTGTGGTTCGCCCACGATTGCTCTGGAAATCTTGTCGGATGGACCGTTCCACAGCATTGCGATGATCAATGTCGGTACATAGCATGGAATGAATCCGCCCAGAACAGCGATGATGTATGCCTGGAAGTTTCCCCCTCCGAAAATAAGAACGCCTACTGCGGTCATAATCAGGTCCAGGATTACAACGAATACACCAGCTACAACGATGTTCAACAGCAGTCCGAACTTGAATGTGCCTGGCTTAGAATGCTTAATTGCGAAGTCAAATCCCCACTTTGGAGCCGGCAAGAAGTTCACGCAGAATGTAATTACGTATGCCAGAATTGCCATGCGTACGAACATTGCACCGGACAGTGTTCCGGCCAGAACCAGAGAAATCAATGTGATTAGAATGCTCAGCGGCAAATCCATAATTAGCGCATATACTGCTGTTAGCTTTTTCGACTTGTGTACCATTTTCATACCCTCCAATACTTTAATGGTTGTTAAAAACAAAACGTATTATCATGGTTTTATTCTACCCACAATAATACGCTTTGTACAATTCATGTTTATTCATGTACTGAATAACTAATTGCTTATGTATGAAAATTCGACTTTACTTCTCGATATACTGTTCCTTTACCACCTTTTCCAATAGTTCGGCCATGTATTGGGTCTGTTCAGTAACCCCCTCTTTCATCTTCGTCACGCAGATGTCGTCCCAGGCATCCAGACGGATGTAGCGGAGAGTGGGCGCATCAATGCACCACACCAAGTCATCCACAATGGCCACTCCCATGTTGTTTCGGACACAGGTAATCATGGATTCATTGTTGTGGACGAATTCCAATTCCGGCGTAAATCCATAGGGCTGACAGTACCCTGCAATAATCCGAGTAATCATCTTGTCCACGATTTCCCACGGTGCGAAGAATTTCTCGTGACGGAAATCCTCCGGCTTCGGATTTTCCATCGCCGCATAGGAGCTGTCCGCTGCATAGAGCAAAAGCTTCTGTGTGGAAGCTACTGTCTCTTTCTCCAGTTCATTGAAATCCATCAGCGAATTTTTCATAGTCAGCGCTACCTGAATACCATCGGTGAGAAGCATGGTGGCCAGCTCTTTAACACCGCAGCAGTCAATTGCCACCTTGGTATCCGGATATCTTTCCGCGAATTCGCTTAACAGCGGCGGAAGAATACGAGACAAATCCCACCCCTCCACGAAGCCGATGTGAATTACCTCTGGGTCTTCGTTCTGAAGTGCTTTCGCCTTGTTCATGGTCTCCCGCAGGTTTTTCTTGTAATCCCGGTAGAACTCATAGTAGAGTTCCCCTGCTGGTGTGAGTCGTGTTTTCTTATTATTTCTGATGAACAGCTTTACCCCCAATTCTTTCTCCATCAGGGAAATCTGCTTTGAAATTGCCGGCTGAGACACGAAAAGTTCTTCCGACGTTTTCGTAAAGCTCAAATTCGTTGCCACGGCCATAAAGTAATCAATCTGCAGATCGTTCATGCGAAACATCCTTTCTTCTTAAATTTCTCATTTATATTGCTTAGTGCCTTCTTCGCACAAAACGACACGGAATATTCTGT
>JBNMGJ010000173.1:0-3975 GCA_050872185.1 Mogibacterium sp. | reverse complement strand
TCGATGAAGAAACGCAGTGGAAGAAGATTGATTTACTCGTTTCCTGTGCCGATTTCCTTGGATAGAAAAACAGCCGGGCTCCCAAAGGGGTCCGGCTGACTTCTTATTTAGATATTGTGGACACGCTCTGCTTTGACACAAACGCTCCATTCCTATTTATTTTAATTTGTCTTCGAAAATCTCCACAATAGTTTTCTCGGTCTGAACCATTCCCGGTGAAGCAATCAACCCCATGTTCCGCATGGTGTCCTCCGGTGTCACACCGTTGATTCCATGGGCTTTATCAATATGTACGCCGTTCAATGCAAACTCTACCGAACGGAAGGCCGTATCACAAGCCGCAACGCCCTTCATCGTACACCCCTGATTTCCGCCATCACAAATCATTCCGGTAATCGAGGATGCCATGTTATTCAACGTGTATTCCATTTCCTTCAGGCCGCCGCCTTTCAGGTAACAGACCCCGCAGGCCATTCCCGATCCAGCCGCAATGGCGCACCCACAGAATGCCGACAGCCTTCCGGAATATTCCTTGATATAGGTGCAGACAAGATAGCTCAGCATGGTGGCACGATGCAGCTGCTCTTCCGTTAGATGATTAATCTTGTACACTCCATAAAGCGGCATGGTGGCGATAATTCCATGGGCTCCAGAACCAGTAATGCTCATTGCCGGTTTGTCCAGTCCGATTACACGGGCTTCGATTGCAGCATTGCATAGGAGCGATGCGGTATTCTTCTCATCATCGGAAATTTCTTTTCCCCCGTTCATCGCAAGGAGTGCCTTTGCGAAGGTGGTTCTCGGATTCGACAATCCTTCATGGAACAGTTCCAGATTCACTCTGTAGGCTTCTTTTACAAAAGCAATTTCTTCTAACGGAACCGTCTCGACATATTCGAAAATTTCTTTTAGCGTATATCGGTGAATGGAATGCACCGCCGCCCGCGCATCGGCCTCGGTGGTATCTTCCGCATGTTCTTCTTCACTTTCCTGCAGAACCTCACCATTGACCTCAATCTTCGTAATATTCGTGTGGGAATCACGAATCGTGATAATCGCCTTATCTTGTTCTGTTTCCACCGTTGCCTGGATGAAAATGCGGCTCGTAATTCCGCTGAGTTCAACGGTAACCTTCCCTTCATCAATTAATTTCTGAGCAGTTACATTGTCTTCCGGTGTTACATTGGCAAGGGATTCCAATCCCTTCTTGGCATCCCCCGCCACATAACCCAGTGCGGCTGCGAAAACATTTCCGACTTCATTGGAATTGGGTATTCCACAGGTAAAAGCATTCTTATACATTCCACTGTTCATGGCCACGTTAACGTGCTTTAATTCTCCAGTTGTATAGGAACGGGCATTTGCCACGCTGAACGCAATGGCCCCAGGCTCGGTGACGCCCAGCGCTGGAAGCATATCGGCTTTGATTAGTTGTGTCAACTCATTCATTATAGAATCCCCTTTCGATCAATTTTATTTCAATTCTACACAAATTCAAAATTCGCGGGCGATTGTACCGCTGCATAATGGCAAACATCAAGTCCATTCCCGCAGCAAGCGTCGAAGTAATCAAAAATACCCAGAAGGCGCCCCAAGCCGGAACTGCAAGAAGGGGAAGGAAACTGCACAACGCAATAATCTCATGACTGAGTTCCGCCTGACACATGGCACCGGCAATCTCCTCCGGTGTATGCAGTTTCAAATTGAAACTGTCCGGATCATAGGTCGGCATCTTTCTCTTCCACTGCTTTACATGCAATTTTTGATACAACCGTTTCTCCCAACTTCTCTGTTTGTACCATTTTTTTGATAAGTCTGCCTGATTATGCATCACGTAGCGAAAAATTCCCGCCACCATATACCGCATCACAAAATGATAAGTAATCGTGCCCGCTGTAATCGCCAGAGTCAGGAATACCCCGCTTCCGGTGTTTCTGTAGAAAATGGCAAATGTTATCGTGGACAGAATTGCAATTATCGTAATCGTTTTCATTCCTTCTTTCACAGAAATTGCTCCCTCCATGCATTACTTCGTCTTTATAGACTTCCGGCCACTCCAGGTGGAGTAGAACGTGCTTCCGCCGGATTTCATGTAGGTGCGAACCCGAACGTAATAGGTTTTCTTCTTCTTCAGCTTGGAGATTTTCTTGCTGGTCTTGGCGTAACCCTTAATGGTTACGGTCTTCGCCGACTTGAAGTTGCTCTTCAAACTATACTGCACCTGGTATCCGGTAATGCGCAACCTGTTCATCTTGGCGGACTGCTTGGACCACTTGGCAGTAAAGGCTTTCTTCGCTGCAGCCGGCTTCTTGATTCCGGTGGCCTTCGGGTTGATAACGTAAGTCAGGGTCTTGCTTCCGGTGTATTTGTCGCCGGTTCCTTTTACCGTAATGGTGTACTTGCCCACGGCTTTCCGTCCCGCAGGCAAGGAAACCGTGTAGTCCTTGCCCTTGTTCAGGCCGCTTGCACCACTGCAGATGACAGATGGTGTCTTCGTTCCGCCGGTGTAGGTGTAGGCGGTTGTGGAGAGCTTGGCAGTTAACTTCGGAATTACACTCTTCTCAGATTCCTTTCCGCAACGATTGCACTTCTCATAGGCGGTGCATCCATCATTCTCAAAAGTGGCTGCTTTTACCGGCACGTTCACCAAATCATGTCCCAGTGCATCCAGATTCCAGCTTCCCTTCCGGATTTCCTTCGAGCAA
Source organism: Mogibacterium sp. (assembly GCA_050872185.1). GTDB lineage: Bacteria > Bacillota > Clostridia > Peptostreptococcales > Anaerovoracaceae > Mogibacterium_A. Next base: position 1,270 of record JBNMGJ010000173.1, on the reverse strand, counting down.
TTTGCAGAATCGAAGTACTTTCCGCAGTCTGGGCAGCTCCAGTATTCTTTGTTCCCCGATTTTGTGCAAGTCGGCTCCAACTTCGAAACTGCTTTTACATTCTTATGCGTGCACTTAATCTCGAAAGTTCTCTCTGCAGTTCCTTCGTATTTTCCGGTAAAAGTAATTTTCACCGTTGCCGTTCCCGGCTTCACATTGTTCTGGTATGTCAAGGTGTAATCGGTTCCCTGGGATAGGGATTTTCCATCCCCGTCCTGGACGGTTACTCCTGGTGTCTGCATCTTACCGTCGTAATCGCAGGAGGACTTGTTCACCTGAATGGAGTCTGCATCAATCTTCGGGATAACTCTCTTCCCGAATTCCTTCTCGCAGCGATTGCACTTCTCATAGCCACTGCATCCATCCTCATCAAAGGTAGCGACTTTTGATGGTACCTTTGCGAGGTCATGTCCCAGTGCATCCAGATTCCAGCTTCCCTTCTGGATTTCCTTCGAGCAATTTGCGGAATCGAAGTACTTTCCGCAGTCTGGGCAGCTCCAGTATTCTTTGTTCCCCGATTTCGTGCAAGTCGGCTCCACCTTCGAAACCGCCTTCGTATTCTTATGGGTGCAAATCGTATCCACGGCTGAATATCCGCATACGGTGCAAGGGTTTCCCGTATGTTTCTCACGCCCCACCGCAACGCCAGCTGGGCAGGTTCGCCAGTGCTCTCGGTCATTCGTCTGATAAGCCTGTGTAGAATCTGCCACATGCTTAATGGCGATGGGATTTGCAGCAATCTGCTCGTCTGTTGCCATATCCTTGTTGTCTTTGTAGAACTTGTTCTCAATGCTGCACAGGTTGTTGGAAGGATAGCCCTTTGCCGGATCTTTCCAATCATCGGAATGGGTACCATCTGCATCAAACTCCGCGTCACTGAGCATGAAATACGTGTGATTCACATTAGGGGTTGAGCCCAGCCCTCTGTCCCAGGTACAATCCACATGGAACCAGTGCCCCTCCAGCTTTACCAGATTCCATGCATGGGCTTCTTTCGTTGTATTGGCCGCAACGTAAATACTCTCAATTCCCACCTGACTGAGCAGAAACTGATTGCACTGGGCATATCCGGCACAGACGGCTTTTTTGTTTCCCAGAGCTCCCACTGCAAAATCAGTATACAGCGTACTCATTCCGTAGGAAACATTCTTGACAATCCAGTCGTGAATCTTCAGAATCTTAGCGAAATCGCTGTCTCCCGGATGAATCAGCGCCATCACTTCATCATAAC
>JBNMGJ010000157.1:0-4461 GCA_050872185.1 Mogibacterium sp. | reverse complement strand
AAGTTACAGTCTTCGTAATTCTTCCCCATTTCCCTTGCGATGGATCTTGCCACCGCCTTATGATTCAGTGCATGGAACCAGGCTGGTCTCTCTAGCTCTGCAAGACCTGTAATTCTGGCCTTATCCATCATTTCATCTACCGCTACCGGATCCACAATGAAGGATGGAACTCCAATTTCGTCCCCGATGGATTTGGCGATTACCGCACCCAGATTCGATGCGTGTTCTCCGCACACCGCATTCCGAAAATCCTCAATCATTCGATCATTCACCGCATAGGTTCCACCCTCTACCGGTCGGCAGAGTCCACCTCTTCCAGCAATGCATCCGAAGTCTTGAATGTCGAAACCCGCATCGGTCACCGTCTTGAGAATCAGATTTTTCCGATACTCAAATTCGTCAAACACGTGAGGATACGGTTTCAATTCCTCTGCGGTATGGTCAATGGAGGCTTTGAACAGCTCATTCGCATCGTCATAGACGGCGATTTTCGTGCTGGTGCCTCCGGGATTAATAATCAATAACTTCATGCGCTACCCTCCTTGCTTCTCCTTCGAGAATCCTATGGCTTTAGCGTTCTATTGTGTGGAACAGTATTCTGTTTTCACGATTATTATACCTATAAGACTCCACGATGTCAATCAGATTCCCTGTAAAAGAAAATGTGGTTTCTCTTCTATTTCCATAACCTCTTGAATTTGCTGTTTCTCTGATTTTTCGCTATAATATCGAAAGAAAAGTTATGAAGGAGGATTTCATGCCATCCCATTACGCACACTATTATTTCGGAAAAGAAGTCATCCGGGTAATGCCCGATGATGTTAAGGATATCATCAACACCAATGAAACATCCATTGATGCCTATATGATGGGACTTCACGGTCCAGATTTTCTGGCCTTCTATCGTCCCTGGAAACACAATGCTTTGAACCGAGAAGGCCGGCGAGTGCATCAAGAACCGGGAGGGAATTTCTTTGAAAATGCCTCCCTACAGCTGAAAGATCATCCCACATCCGAGGCTTACAGCTATATCTTCGGTTGCATCACCCATTTCATCCTGGATGCCAGCTGTCATCCTCTGGTAACAGAAGCCATCACGGAAACCGGCCTAAGCCATGCCAAGATTGAGCGGGAATTCGACAATTACATTCTTAGAATCTGCCGGAAATCTCCAAAACGAGTAAATCTCCGGAAGGTTTTCCCCCATAGTGACAGAATCGATCGGTTAATCGCAGATTTCTACACTGGAACCACTCCGAAGAACACCAGAGAAGCCATTGATACCATGACGCAGGTTCTCGCCATCTTCGCTAGTAAGAAGCCCTCTGTGCGAAAAGCGGCTTACAACACCCTTTCCTTGATTCCATCCAAGTCCGTTAAGAGTCGCCGAGATATGATCTATCAGGATCAGGCAGAACCCCTTGCGGAAATCGGCAATGTCAAACTGTTCGATGCACTGAACAAAGCGGTCATGATTGCCTCCCGAGAAATGGATCACTTCATGGATTATGTCCTTCTAGGCACCCCCCTCAATGATAACTTTGACTTCAATTATCTGGGACGCATCCCTTCCGAAACCGCTTCGGATGTGGAATCCATGAACAAATAAATCATGCATTACAAAAGAGCGGAGCACATCCCTTACTAGGAAAACTCCGCTCTTTTCATTTACTTCTTCTCTCCGGAAATCTCCGGCGGTTACGCAATTATTTTTACCCCGAAAGTCACCCAGGAAACAATAATTCCGGCCACAATCACTCCAAGAATTACCGCTGGAAAGGCCTTCTTGAAATCCAGCTCCATCATGGCTGCTACCAGACAACCCGTCCAAGCACCGGTTCCTGGAAGAGGAATGGCCACCAGAAGCATCAATCCAAAAAATTCGTATTTCTCCACCGTGGCTTTCTTCGCCTCCGCCTTCGCCTCCATCTTGCAGACAAACGCGTTCAACCGCTCACTCTTCGTCCGGAGCCATGCGAATACCCGCTTGGTAAAAATAATCAGAAACGGCACCGGAATCAGATTTCCGATAATAGATACCGCCAGTGCCTGGCTAACACTCAGGCCTTCAACTACGCCGTAGGGAATTGCCCCCCGCAGCTCAATGACCGGTACCATTGCCATCATCAACGTTGTCAGTACTACTTTCACTTGGTTCCTCCTTCTGTGATAACTTAAGAATCATACCACATAGAAGCGAGTCTTTCAAGTTCGGAGGATGGTGGATACAAAAGTTGTCCGGTCGCGGGTTGGCGAAGATTCGTCTTTTCGCTCGATTTTCGCCCTATCGTTCAACTTTTGATTTTGATTCTATTCGTTTCTCTCTTTCGCTCCTACAATTTTACGAATCAGCTCCAGAATCTCATGTTCACTATGGCCTTTCTCATCGCACCACTCGATGATATCCTTGATTTCTTTCTTGTCCATTTCGTCCATTGGAATCTCCTTTCTGTAACCGAAGTTCCTTTACGTCATCTAGTGCCATTGCTTACCTCCACCCTACGATAAACGGTTCTAGTTCTGCATCTGTTAACTTGTCCGCTGTCGTGTTATTCGCTTTGCAATATTGATCAACTGCTTGTATATTATAACATGGGTCGTGATAATCTACCGGTGGGACCCCTATCTCGTCCAGCGAGTCAATATTATCAAAACTAAACTTTTCTGAAGTACTTTTCATACAATTTCAATGCGCCTTCGCCTTCAATAAACATTCTTTTCATGTCATTGGATTGAGTCCTGAGGGTGCCAATGTGACCGTCAGATGAAGTTATGGCGGATGTTGGTCTTTCTCGGCCGCCCTCCGCCAAATAATTCCTACTTTTACAAATATCAGACAAGTTGCCATGACGAAATCTCAGAGATTTTCTCAGGTTACCGCCAAGTTTTCACATTCGAAACCATTCATCTGCCCCTTCCTGTAAAAAATGTTGGCGCCACGTCCTTCATTTTCCGACATTCCAGAGATTTTGCAGCCAACATATCACATGACGGTCACATTAGGTTGAATTAAACAATTCAAAAAAACTGACGTCTGGTGTATTATTCGGCTTTTTTGATTTTATTCGTTTCTTTCGCTCCTATAATTCTGCAAATTAGCTCCAGAATCTCATGCTCACTGTGGCCTTTCTCATCGCACCACTCGATAAGATCTTTGATTTCTTTCTTATCAATTTCGTCCTTTGGAGTCTCCTTTCTCTGCCTGTCTAACATTTGTTTTTTCTCTGCGGGACGACACTCCATTCCCATTGCATCGTTAAACTTGAACCATAAAGCGAATTATTGATTCAGAAGCATTTGTTTTTGTATAAGCAGTGTTTCCCTGTACTGTTCTGCATCAGGAACGTCTTTAATCTCAATAATATTTTCATTGTATTTCTTTACTGCATCCTTGATTTCCTCTAAAGAAACATGGAAAAATTCCTTGCGAGAATTCAGCATATTAACCTTGCAATTTTCAAATTCTTTATGAAGGTTATTTTCTAGCGTCGGAGCATCGTCCGAGAAAATCATAGCGTGAACATCAAACTTAAATGGCACAGATGCATCACCGAGTTCATCTACGCGGTCTTGCGGATTCAACCGTCTTGTCATGCCAATTTTATATATGTTCGCTCCGAATGAGCCTATATTAGAAATAATATACACATAACCCGCTCGTTTGTTTGCTTCTCTGTAATCGATATCTTGAAGATTCTTTTCTACATCTATAAGGTGACTATTGATTTCTCTAATTTTTTCAGCGATTTCTTCTTTCTGTTCATCTGTACACGAATCCAGCTCTTTTTCATATTTTTCTTTTGCCTGAATATAGTGTTTTTGTTCTTTGATAATTGTTTTTCGTTGCTCTGCTATTTCTTTCTGCAACTTTGCTTGTTCGCGTTCTTCTTCGCGCTGTTCTCTAAGAAGTTCTTTTTCTTCCTGTTTCTTTCTCTGATATTCATATACCAAATCCAGCTCCTGGAGCTTTAAGGAAATATACTTTTGAGTAATACTGATTTTGTTTCTTTGATTCAATTTATCGATTGCACTTGCCGCTTTTCGAATTTGCATTTCAATTTTATCTCTATTATTGAATTTAACTTTATTGATGATTGCATCACATTCATTGTTAAAAGCACGAAGTACCATCTTCATATTATCATTGTTCATGGCACGACCCTTTGCTTTACTATTATCCAGAACCCAGTTATCATAAAAATTTAACGCAGTTTTTTCTTTAATCATCTTCTTTTGTTCTGAACGGCAATTTTTGATTTTCTCAGCGTAATCTGAACTATTCATACAATCATACTTCGGACGATACAACGAAAATTCTTGATATGTTAAATCATCTTCAATATCAAAGAGTTCCATTTTTTTCTCATGAATGTTCTGCGTTAATTTCTCTAATTTTTTTGTTTCTTCTTCCACTTCATTAGAAATTTCTATTTTTCTCTCACTCATTGAAACGATATCGTT
>JBNMGJ010000039.1:0-11958 GCA_050872185.1 Mogibacterium sp. | reverse complement strand
GTACTTGGACAGTCTAAAGAAATAAGCGTCCTCACTCATCTTCTTGACTTCGCGTCCGCAATCCGGACACTTTCCGTCCACCAGCTGAGACTCCGGCCAGTAGGATTCGCAGGGTGTGCAGTACCAACCTTCGTACTTGCCCTTGTAGATATCTCCGTTCTCGTACATCTTCATGAAGATGTTCTGCACCCGCTTCATGTGACGAGGTTCGGTGGTACGAATGAAATCGTCATAGCTGATTTCCATCTTGTCCCACAGTCTCAGAATGGTGGCAACCACTCCATCCACATATTCCTTCGGTGTGCAGTGTGCCTCTTCTGCGCACTTCTCAATCTTCTGTCCGTGCTCATCGGTTCCCGTCAAGAAGCGAACATCGTAACCGCTCAGTCTCTTGAAACGGGCCATCGCATCCGCCATAACTGTACAATAGGTGTGACCGATGTGCAACTTCGCACTTGGATAATAAATTGGTGTAGTAATATAATACGTTCCCTTGTATTCCGACATTTCCCTTAACCTTTCTATACTCTATTCTGTCGGCAATTAGTCGATGATGTAATCATCGTCCTCTTCGCCCCAGTCTACATCAGACCAGTCATCTTCTAGGAAGATTTCGTCAAAGATTTTCTTCGTTGTAACAACCAGAAGTGCACCGGCCAGCATGCTGACACCGGCAATCCGAGCGCCTAGCTTCGCAGCGGCTTTTCTCTTCATCGCCTTCTTCATGGCCTCGTCCTGCTCTGCCTTCATGACTTCCATCTGTCTATTTCTTCTCTTCAAGGTCATAACGTACCTCCTCTTTGTCTGCTTTCGCATCATAGTGAAATCTTCATTTAATTATACTCAATTCACCGAATATATTCAAGCATTCTACAGCCGATTCAGAACCTCTAGCAGAAGTTTCCAATACTTCTGCGTCGAAGATATGCTGAACCATTCCCCCGGCTTGTGCATTTCTTTGGTTTCCGGTCCCACAGAAATCATATCCACCGGCCGTCCCATGTTCTTTGCAATGATTCCGCACTCCAGGCCCGTATGCACTGGAATGGCCTTCGCCTCTTCGCGGAACAGGTCACGGTATGTCTCCAGGAAAATATTCCGAATTTCACTTTTGGGTTCATAGGGCCACTCCAAGCAATCGTATTCCTTATGACTGCTTCCGCCCATACTTTGCGCCAAGCGGTCGATTTTCAATACCATTTCCTGATATGCACTCGCCCGAAAGCTGCGCGTCACAAAGACAAAGGACACCGTATCTTCCCCTGTAGTCACGCACCCCAGGTTATTGGAAGACTCTACCACGCCCTCCACTTCCGGACTCATACGAAGAATTCCGTTCTCGCAGAATACCCCGAAATCGATGATCCGCTTCATTGATTCTTCGGTAAAAACACGGGAAATTTTCTCCTCCAGCGGCCGGCAAGTCACCGTGATCCCCGGATCACTCATGCGATATTCCTCTCGGTAGATTTCCTGATAGTTTTCGATTTCCTTTCGAATCGCCTTGGAATTCTCCGATGGAATCACCACCACCGTTTCCGCGAAGCGTGGAATCGCATTCCCCGCCATTCCGCCATGAATCGAAGCCACTTCAAACGCCCCTGCACGTTCCAGTGCATCCAGCAACCGAAAAAGGAGTTTATTGGCATTCCCACGGTTCCGGTGGATATCTTCTCCGGAATGGCCTCCCAGTAGGCCCTCCACGGTAAGGCTATACGCCTCTGAATGAGGCTCCGGTTCTTTCCAGCTCAGTGGAATATCTGCACGAATGGTGGGGCCGCCTGCACTCCCGGCTACGAATACCCCTTCGTCCCCGGAATCCAGGTTGATGAAATATTTTCCTTTTAGCTGAGAAGCATCAAACTCTTCCGCACCGGTCAGCCCGATTTCCTCATCCACCGTAATCAATACTTCCAGCGGGGGATGAGCGATGTCTTCCCGTGTAAGAAGCGCCAGTGAAAGGGCCATCCCAATGCCGTCATCCGCCCCTAGTGTGGTTTCCTGTGCCAGAATCTTATCCCCATTCACCGTAATTCGGATAGGATCCCTCTGGAAATCGTGCTGCGAATCGGGGATTTTCTCACACACCATGTCCATATGAGACTGAAGAATCACCGCCGGATGATTCTCCTTCCCCGGCGAACCCGGCTTCCGAATCAGAACATTCCCCTTCTGATCCTGGATATGCTCCAGCCCGTATTTATCTGCAAAATCCACCAGCCAATTACTGATTCTCTCCTCGTGTCCGGATGCGCGAGGAATCCGGCTAATCTCTTCGAAAATCTTGAAAACGACCTTCGGTTCGATTCCAGCCGGAATCATGCGTTCTATTCTCTCTTCTTTTCCCATACTGCCCTCCATATGTCCCGCTTGAAGAAACGGTGTTCTACTACATTATTAGTTTAGCAAATGGGATTTTTGCAGTCAATGGGGAGGAGATAAAAAGAGAAGCCACAGAATCTGCAGCTTCTCTTGTGATCGTTATTAAACTATTTCAATTAGTTCTGATTCTGACCGATTTCAATACCAGTCTCGAACGCCTTGTCGTTGATTGGAATTACCTTCGGCTTGTTCTCGAACTTGTGGTGGATACCTGCTGTAACAACATCCTTCGGAACTGCATTGGTGTAACCAATGTAAGCGCCCAGCATGATGATGTTCAAGATACGAGGGTTACCCATCTCCAGAGCCATCTCAGTTACAGGAACGCTGATTACCTTGATGTCGTCTCTTTCGATTGGATCCTTAACGATAGAACTGTTGATGAACAGTGTGCCACCTGGTTTCAGGTTCGGCAGGAACTTGTGCAGGGAAGGACCGTTCATTACGATCAGGTCGTCTACACTGTTCGATACCGGAGCACCGATTTCGTCATCAGAAATTACAACATAGCAGTTTGCCGTGCCGCCTCTCATCGCTGCGCCATAGGATGGGAAGAATGTTACGTTAAGATCTGTGGAATCGCAAGTTGCCTGAGACAGGAGCTTGCCCATAGTCATTACACCTTGTCCGCCGAATCCGGCTACCATCAAATTTCTTTCCATTCTGCACCTCCTACTTCTCTGCACCCTTATCTCTTACGAGGCCGAGTGGATACTCAGCAAACATCTTCTCTTCCAGGAACTTCAGGGAGTCCAGAGTGGAGAGTCCCCAGTTAGTTGGGCAAGAAGTAACGATCTCGATGAGGGAGAATCCTCTGCCTTCCAGCTGATACTGGAAGCCCTTCTTGATCGCTTTACGAGCCTTGATAACGTTCTGTGGAGTGTTGCAGGATACTCTCTCCAGATAGTATGGAGCTGTCAGCTGGTTCAGAATCTCTACAACGTGCATTGGATATCCGTGAACCTCTGGATCTCTTCCGCCTGGAGCGGTTGTAGCCTTCATGCCTACCAGTGTGGTAGGAGCCATCTGACCACCGGTCATACCATAGATACCGTTGTTCACGAAGATAACGGTGAAGTTCTCACCTCTGTTCGCAGCGGACATGGTCTCAGCCAGACCGATAGAAGCCAGGTCTCCATCACCCTGATATGTATATACCAGAGAATCTGGGGAGGATCTCTTGATACCAGTAGCTACCGCACAACCTCTTCCGTGAGCAGCGATAGTAGCATCGTGGTTAACATAGAACTGTCCCAGACCACAGCATCCTACACCTTCCACACGAACCAGGTTGTCCAGCTGACCCAGTTCGTCAGCAGCCTCACCGATTAGTTTGTGTACTGTGCTGTGCATGCATCCCGGGCAAAATCCAGAGACAGTATTAGGCAGAATACCCGTAGTTCTTTCGTATACTTTCTCCATTACAGTACCTCCTTAATAAGCTTGCGAGCAGCATCGTATACCTGGTCGTTAGTCAGCAGCTGACCACCGGATCTCAGGCACTCATTGATCTGAGTTCTGCCCTTAACAGCGTGATCGATATCCCATCTCATCTGAGAAGGAATGGACATCTCCACATTCAGAATTCCCTTAACCTGGTTGAAGTCCAGATTTTCGAAAGTCTCATATGGGAATGGGGAAACCTTAATCGGTCTGATCATTCCAGCCTTGATACCTTCTTCTCTCAGCTTCTTAACAACAACTCTGGAAATACGAGCGGAAATACCGTATGCAGCCAGGATGATTTCTGCATCCTCTGTCATGAATTCTTCTACTTCTACGTCCTTCTCCCATGTATCGTACAGCTTAGCAGCCTCGATGTTAACTGCTTCCTGGCCTGTACCTACAGAACCTGGACGGCAGAATGCGTTCTCGCCTCTCTTGTGACCCACAATTGCTCTGTGAGCGAATTTCTCTCTCAGCTCTGCAATCTCTTCGTCACTCTTCATTGGTGGAAGAACAACTGGCTCCATCATGGTGCCCATAACACCGTCTGTCAGAACGAGAACTGGGTTCTCATCTCTTGCAGCCAGGTCGAATGCTTCGTATACCATGTCTACGCACTCCTGTACAGTGGAAGGTGCCAGAACGATCATCTTGAAACCGCCGTTACCGGAAGCCTTGGTAGCCTGGAAGTAGTCCTGCTGAGCCGGCTGAATTGCACCGATACCAGGGCCACCTCTCTGTACGTTAACATATACTGCTGGGATACGAGCAGATGCCATGTAGGATACACCCTCGGAGTACAAGCTGATTCCGCAGCTGGAAGAAGAGCTCATTGCTCTGATACCAGTGGATGCAGCACCATACAGCATGTTAACGGATGCAACCTCGGACTCACCCTGTACAAATACACCGTTTACCTCAGGCATTCTTCTTGCAAAATATTCCGGAATTTCGTTCTGCGGTGTGATAGGATAACCAGCAAAGAAGCGACATCCGGCTCTGACAGCTGCTTCTGCAATTGCTTCGCAGCCCTTCATAAATACACGTTCACTCATTATGAATTTCTCCTCTCTCTAATTATCTCCATACTTCGATTGCAGATTCCGGACAAATCTGCGCACACATAGCACAACCGATGCACTTTTCCGGTTCCGCACTGATTACGTATGGATAACCGAAAGAGTTAACTGCCTCGCCGACTACCAGAATCTTCTTCGGACATGAAATCACGCAATACTGACAAGATTTGCAAGCCTCGGAATTGATTTCGATTTTACCTTTAGCCATCGACATTACCTCCTCTTTGAAATAGTGTTTTAACGATCGACCCATTCATAGGTCAAATATAGTTCAATCGGAAGTAGATATTTGTCCGTCTTATCTTTAACTTCCTCATAAACGTCTTTCTTTACACACGCACTGTTAATTCTGGCGATTCCATCCAGAAGGTCATCCATCTTATCCAGACCCTCCAGGAAATCTTCTCCCGTCGTGTGATAGCCCAGGTTCGGATTACCCAGCATGTATATATGATCCAAATTAACGGCCTTCAGAATATCTGACATGGTGCCGTCAATAGACTCCAGACTCTTGGTCCAAGGCCGATATGGGTTAATGATGTATACCGGCAGAGAATCTTCTTTCTTCAAGATATGCGCATAGGCTCCTGCCATGCGAGCCGCCGGAGAACCGCCGCCAATATCCATCAGTGTATAGTTGTCTCCCAGCAGAGATGTTGCCACTCCGCTGACTGCTGTCGGTGCATCCAAGAACTGATCCTGATAGTGAATATCCACTCCCAGCTCTTTGAACTGATCCGCCATATCTCTGGAACGGTACAAAGGCTTCGTCTGATCCATATCGAACAAATCTACCTTCTTACCCGTATCCTTCGCCAGCTTCTCTGCCACATTCAGAACAATTTCGCTCTTGCCGCTTCCGGCTTCCCCGATGAAAAGAAAATTCTTCTTTTCCTTTAGGACTTCGTCGAAATTTTTATCCATCTCATATAAGAGACCCATATCTTCTTCTCCTTCTGCAATAATATTTATACAACCAAATGCCAGCAGGTCCAGAAAACTACTGTAGCAACTCTTCACACTCACGGACGCAGTCCTGCAATCTTGTAATCGTGTTGTACAAGCCTCTCAGCATCCGTTCCTTATATCCATTCACACTGATGGAACATATGGCAATTCCGTCCTTCGCCAGAACTGGAGCTGCGACACAAATCAGCCCTTCCGTCACCTCTTCCATATCATAGGCCAAGTGTTCCGTCTGCACTTCGTGCATTAACTCGCTGAACTCATTCCGATCCGTAATGGAACGCCTTGTCAACTTCACATATTCCATTCGATCTATAATCCGCTCCGTCTCACCAGAAAACGCGGTAAGCACCTTGCCCGACGCAGTGGTATTCAAACTCATGGTATCTCCCACTGTCTGAACCAACGACAATGCCAGCCCCGTCTGCGGATCTTTCCGAAGCACTGTAACGCTATGGGTTCCCTTGCGAATCGCTGCCGTCACGGAGAACCCACATCTGCGGCAAAGCGCCTCCATCGGTTCGTCCAGTATGTTCACCAGCTGATTCTTAAGGTTCGTATTCCTTCCCAGCACGTACAACTTGTCCGTTAGGTAGTAGCCTCCGTCAATCTTATCCTGGAAAATATAGTGCATACTCTCCATGGAATTAAGGATTCGGGCCACCGCCGCATTGGAATATCCTGTAGACTGGGCGATTTCCGTCATGGTCCATCTCGGACGAAACTGGAACAAATCCAGAACGGCCAGTGCTTTCTCTAAAGAACTGTTTCTCTCTGCCATTCCAAATCCTCTTTCAATCTCGTCACCTTACATCTCAAAATACCATATCAAATATACTCCATTCTCCGCATTAAGTCAACCAATTGACAAACTTTTTACCGCATTTCGACAGTGATTTTCGTATTTCGGTAAAAGAAGTTAAATGCCTTTAACAGAAGCGACCGCAGAGATTTGACTTTACCCTCTCCAGAAAATATAATGATTCGAGAATACTTGAATCGGAGGACATATAAATATGAACATTCTGAGCGTCACAACCCAGAAACCTCACTCCACCGGCAGCGGAACCTATCTAACAGAAGTGGTTCGCGCTTTTCACAGGCAGGGACATCGCCAAGCCGTGGTTGCCGGAATATACCATACGGATGCAGCGGATTTTCCGGAAGGAGTAGACTTCTACCCTGTGTACTATTCCGCACCGGAATCGGTTCCGAGAGAGGGGGAGCTTCCATTTCCCATTCCGGGAATGTCCGACAACATGCCCTACCCTTCTTCCCTCTATTCCCAGCTTACAGTTCGGAATATTGAAGACTTGGAGGAACAGTTCATTCAGCGGGTACAGGAAGCCATTGATGCTCTTCATCCGGATATCATCCTATGCCATCACCTGTTTCTCCTGACCGCAGTCCTCCGCAAGAACTTTCCAACCCAGAGAATATACGGTCTCTGCCACGGTTCGGATCTTCGCCAGTTGCACAACCTGATGACCCGTTCGGCCGGCTATGGAACCAGCCCCTTGGATTCCGAACGAATTATTCCAGAAATACAGAAGTTGGACCAAGTTTTTGCACTGCACCAACAGCAGAAAAAGACCATTATGGATATCTATGGCATTCCCAGCCGCAAAGTTTCCGTGATTGGCACCGGTTACAATGACCAAATTTTCCATCAAGCGGCACACTCGGATTCGAACCATCCCTTCCGTTTCATCTACGCTGGCAAAATCTGCCGAGAGAAAGGGATTCCAGAACTCCTTAAAGCGCTGGAATGTATTTCACAGGAAGGCCATTCCGACTTCGAGTTACACCTTGCCGGTGGCTGCAGTGATTTCAAGCTACGTCGGATTCTGACAGGCTCCTCGGAAAAGGAACTCATTCCGGGATTGCTTGCATCTGCGCCTTTCCCGATATACTACCACGGGCTCTTAACCCAAGACCGGTTGGCAGAACTCTATCGCCGCTGCAACACCTTCGTACTCCCTTCTTATTTCGAAGGGCTTCCACTGGTGTTGATGGAAGCCATGGCCTGCGGCCTTCAGACCATCTGCAACGACCTTCCCGGCGTGAAGGAATGGCTTACTTCGGAAATTCCCGATTGCAATACGGAGTTTGTCACTATGCCAGAACTAATTTCCGCCGATGAGCCGGATCCGGCGACTCTAGCGGACTATATTTCCAGGCTAAAAGAAGCTCTTCAGAATTCCCTGACAACTTCCGGTGGAGCCCCTACTGTTTCACCGGATACATCTGCAGCGTCCTGGGATTCCGTGGCAAAGCGGATTGTTTTCGAATAACCATCATATTTCCTATCCGTTTTAATGCTATAATAGGATATCTTTAATAGAACAAGGGGAAAGACATAACAACATGGATATTAACACAGCAAAAGAAACGCTCCTGAATCGCTCTAATGCATTTCGCGAACGGTATTTTACTGCTTATGGACAGCTGGTTCTCCGCTTGGATGATGAGACTTACATCTCCACAAAGGAGAATCTTCGCCTTTCGAAACTAACGGATAAGGACTTTGAATTGTTCGATATCAATACGGGGGATATCGGCCGCATGTTTTCATCCCGAGAGGATATCAACGCCATTGTTTTCATCTGCACAGAGGCATCGGTGCTTTTCTCGAGAAACAACTCGGTAATGTACCCTGCCTTGGACGATTTGGCACAGATTATTGGCCCAGACGTGACGGTATGTGAGAACGGCGATGCAAAGACCCTCCTTCGGGCGCTAAAGAATCGCCGAGGCTGCTTTATCAAGGGATCTGGCATCATTGCCATCGGAGAAGATATCGAGGAAGCCATTGCCGGGGCTCGTATTCTGGAGAAGAGTGCTGAGGCGGAGATTTACGCTTCTCGGTTGAACGGCATCCATCATTTAGAACCGTCCAACGCGGATAAGCTACATCAATTCTACGATCGAAGCTACTCCAAAGTGAACAAGAAAGGCACTGCGGACCTGATTAGTTCCGGTGCCACGGAGTTCGTTCTCCGCAACAAGATTATCGACTGCGGAAAAGAGATGAGCCGACGAGAACTGGTACAGGGTTCCTGGGGAAACATCTCCCTTCGTCTAGACGAGAATACCATGCTAATTACACCGAGTGGAATGGATTACTATTCCATCCACACGGAAGACATTGTTCGAATGGACATTCACAAGTTGGAATACGGAATGCAGCGGAAACCTTCTTCCGAGTTCCGGCTCCATGCGGCACTGTACCGGAAGTATCCGGGATGCAATGCGATTATCCACACCCATTCCAACGGAATCAGTGCTTTCGCCGCAGCCCACGCCGGACTTCGCATTACGGAGCCGCCTCTCGATGTCCTGATTGGTTCCATTCACTGCAGTGACTATCAGGAACCGGGCACCGATGCCCTTTGCGACAGCATTATGGACACCATTGACGGCAGTCTGGCCTGCATCATCGCCAACCACGGTGCGATTTTCTACAGCCGAGACTTGGATGTTACCCTGGCCATTGCGGATGCGGTGGAATCCAGAGCCTGCAACATTCTTGGCCTAGGTCAATCCATCATCCAGAGGCGTTCAGAGGAAGCGGAAGATTCCGACGAGCCGGAAACAAAGTAGTGTAAACAATTTCTTTTTACATAGAGGAGGGTATTATTATGAGTTTGATTCGAAGAAACGAAGAGCGGAAAAGCACTCGAAAAGACGCCGTTCAAGGCGGTCCGGGACACCTGCTCTCTCTGGTAGGAGTGGAACAGGATTCGGAGATGTGGGGGAAGGGCCGCATGCTTAACGACAACGTTCTGGAGAAGGAGTGTGGCGTGGGCTATCACGTTCACGAAGGCGATGCGGAGATTTACGTAATCCTTTCCGGTGAAGCGGAGTACAACGACAACGGAACGGTCACCACCCTGCATGCCGGGGATATTACTTTCACCGGTCCGGGAGAGGGTCACTCTATCACGAACCACAGAGATGAACCGGTTCGCTTTATGGCCATCATTCTGTACGTGTAATCCGAATACGCTAGAATTCAATACAAACGAAAACGCATGTCCATAGGAAACGGGCATGCGTTTTTTGGTTCTTTGATTCGTATTAAGCGTGAGCCATGCTTTGGCCGTTGATCTTCCGTACCTCTCGGAAGTATGCGAAAATCATTACCAGCATGGTGACTAGCCAGCTCGCCGGATATACGGCCATCAGCACACCCCAGGTATGCCAGTAGCTGAACACGGTGTAGACCCACAGGATTCTTACTCCACAGATTCCCACGAAGGTCACCACCGCAGGGACCATGGAGGAACCATACCCTCGCATCACTCCGGAGAGTACTTCGATGACTACATTCAGCACTTCCGTGGAAAGCAGTGTGAACACCCGAATGTATCCGTAATGAATCACTACCGGATCCCCGTTGAAGAGCATCAGAAGCTGTCTGCCAGAAAGGATCAAAATCACCGCAACAACTACGGTAAAAAGTTCATCCAGCAGAAGTACCTGCTTCGTAATCTCTCGGCATCGTTTTAGGTTTCCGGCTCCGTAGTTCTGCCCTACGAAGGTCACCGCCGCTTGTCCAAAGGAGTTCAGAATATAGTATCCCAGGATTTCCAGATTGAATGCCGCGGAAGAACCGGCCACCACGTCTGCCCCTAGACTGTTAATCGCGGACTGCACCACCAGGTTGGAAATGGAGAACACCGTTCCCTGGAGTCCCGAAGGAATTCCAATGCGGAGAATGCTCTGTAGGATTGCCTTGTTCACCCGAAACTTCTTTTTCTCAAGGCGAATCGCACCCTTCGATTTACACAGAAGCAGAAACAACAGAGAGGAACTGACCACGTTGGCAATCACCGTTGCCAGTGCAACTCCTGCCACATCGATATGAAGTCCGACTACGAAGACCAGGTTCAGAATCACATTGATAACACCGGATATGAACAAACACATCAGCGGCGTTCTCGTGTCTCCCTGGCTCCGGAAAATGGCGGATTCAAAATTGTACAGCATGATGAACGGCATCCCCCAGAAATAGATTCTCAGGTATTCAATCGACATAGGTGCAATCACCTTCGGCGTTCCCAGAAGCTCCACCATCGGTCTTGCAATCAGCTGACCGATACAGGTAATCAGAAGGCCGCATACCACCGCCAGAATGATGGCCGTATGGGTCGCCTCGCTGATTTTCTTCTCATTGTGCTGTCCTGTATAGTTCGAAATCACCACATTGGCACCGATGGAGACTCCCACGAACAAGTTCACCATTAGTCCAATGATAGGACTATTGCTGCCCACCGCTGCCATGGCATGTTTTCCTGCAAACTGTCCAATTACCGCAATATCCGCCGCATTGAACAGCTGTTGTAGAATGCTAGTCAACGCCAGTGGCAAGGCAAAGGTAAGCACCTTCGGCCAAATCCGGCCGCTTAATAGATCTGATTTTTCTTTTTCCTTATTCCTTAACGTATAAATTTCCTCCTCTTTCTCTTACAGTCCCAGTACCTCTTCTACCACTTCCACAGCAGCACCAATGCAGTCCGGACATGAGAAGAGGACTTTGCCAGTATCCAGGCCTTTCAAATCTCTGCAGATAAGCCCACCGGTCTTCTCCACGAACTTCTCCTTCATTTCCTTCGCAATCTTATAGGTTGCAGCTTTGGTTGCCGGATTCTCCAGATTTCCATCGCTGTTCTTGAGACCGGCCAGCATAATAGCACCGGAAAGGGCTCCGCAAATTCCATCGGCACATCCCGCACCGAATCCGAAACCTTCGCTGATGCGGAACAGGGTTTCCTTGTCCATGCCGATTTCCTCGCTGAATGCCACTGCCACTGCCTGTGCACAGTTATACTTCTTGTTGTGCAGCTGATCTGCCATTTCCTTCTTGTTCATTCTTCTACCTCCAAGTATTTAATAATCCTATGAAATAATTGATAACTACAGTAGTTCCGCCAACTTAAGTACATTTTCCGGTTTCGTGGCCCAGCTGGTGCAAAACCGGATTACCGAGCGGGTATCATCGTACTTTTGCATGTAACTGAACACCACCTTCTTTCGAAGTTCTTCCATCTTGCGGTTGTCCACGATTACGAACTGCTGATTC
>JBNMGJ010000045.1:0-11131 GCA_050872185.1 Mogibacterium sp. | reverse complement strand
TCTCCGGACAATTGGAGACGATTTCCAGCTTGCTTTTGGCCGTGCCCAGCGCCATCAACTTGTCCAGGGTGACGGTGTATACAATGACCAGGATGATCCCGTAGAGACTGGTGTCCTTATCGGAGAAGGTCATCTGTCCAATTAAGATGATAAAATCAAAGACATATAGGCTGACAGACACTGGAATCCGGAAGAATTTATTCAGCACAAGAGGTGGAATATCCATACCACCGGTGCTGGCACCCAGCCGTAGAATCATGGCCAGTGAAATTCCGATGCAAAGCCCTCCGAAAATGGCGCTGAGGAAAAGATCCTGAGTCAGGACGAAGTTCCCCACAATTCCCTGGAGGATTCCCAATAGAAGTGGGTAGAAGATGGTGCTAACCAATGTGGTTAGCGCAAATTCCTTTCCTAGTATCAGAGCGCCGAGAAGGAACATGGCAATGTTGAAGATTCCCACGAAGATAGAAATGTTCAATCCGGTGAAGTGGTTCATGATGAGACCGATACCGGTGGTGCCGCCGGTGATAAGACCGGAAGGCAGGATGAAGAAGACAACTCCTACTGCATAGATGAAATTACCGAAAATGACAATCAGAACGTTCCTCAGAAAGCGCAGGCTGAAAAGAGATGACTGATTCAAAATATTCCTCCTTTAACACAAAAACCACGTCAATCAGGGATTTTCCCTAACCAACGTGGATCAAAGCGAATGCTTAATACTTTACCTTCTTGAATTACAAGTGAATTATACAATAAAGACTCGGGAAACGTCAAGGTGAAAAGTTCTATGGTGTTCGATAAATTTAACTCTTGACAGCTTTGCCACTTCTCAATATACTATCCTAGTTAAAGAGTAGGATTTAGAGTATGCAAGATAGAGAAAAGGATTTCAATAAATGGAGCTGATTATTACAGGAATTGCTGGGTTCTCCATTCTTCTGGGGGCCCTTCTGACAAGATTGATTAAAGACACGGAGAAGATGGAACACTTATCCATGGCACTGGCGTTGGGCGCGTTGGTGGCACTGCTGCTTTTCGACTTGTTGCCGGAAATGAAAGAACTGGTGAATCTACAGGGAATCGGATACAGCCTTCTCATGGTTGTTTCCGGCGTTGCTCTGCTGAAGGTACTGGATATCTTTATTCCGGATCACCACGATACGGAGGAGACTCACGATCACGAGAATGCGGTTCATATCGGAATTATCTCGGCCCTAGCGGTGATACTCCACAACGTGGTGGAGGGAATGTCCGTATATAGCGTAGCGATGACGTCCCTTCAGGGGGGCATTGCATTTGCGGTGGGAATCGCCATGCATAATATTCCCATGGGAATGTTGATTGATTCTACCATGGAAGAGCGCAAGCGGAGCGAACGATACGTGCTGTTAGCAGCAGTGTGCCTCTCTACTTTGTTTGGAGGAATGCTGATGAATTTGGTCAGTGGAAACCTGACAGAGGTACTGACATTGACATTGGTTAGCATTGCTACCGGAATGATTCTATTCATTGTACTTGCAGAGCTTTTGCCTCATGTATTCCGTACGAAGGCCCATATGAACATGTCCTGGGTAGGCGTGATTTCCGGCTTCCTACTGGTGTGGATCAGTACAAGGATGGCGTAGTCAAAGCGCCGATTGCTACAGTGAATTATGCTAATCCGCAGGTAGGGGATAGCGTTACTGTTTTCCAGGATGGAGATACGATGATTGTTGCACGTGCAGGCGCCGTTGCTCCAGTACAGCAGACACAGAATACCCAAGGAAATTATGCAGGAACGTCCTCATATGTTGCAAACGAAAAGAGAATTAATAAGCATGTATTCGTGTGGGTTGCGGCATTCCTTCTTGGCGGAATTGGATTGGATCGTTTTCTAAGAGGACAGGTTGGAATGGGAATCCTCAAAATCATCACGGGTGCTGGCTTCGGAATCTGGGCGCTAGTAGACTGGGTTATTTCGTTGACTAAGGCATACGGGGGTGCTTTTGGCTCGGAAGAGGATGTCGTATTTATCAACGGAAAATACGCAAGATAGCAATAGAAGACGAATAAAATAATAACGGGGTGTCGCATTTTTGTGGATGCGACACCCCATTTTTGGTACAGAATTTCTGTGCGCACAACAGAGACGTTAATCATCAAATTTCGTAATATCTGCCTTTGGCAGGCTCCAGCGATATCGGGCAGCCAGAAGCCGAAGCAGGATGACAATGGCGGAACCCAGCAGCATGCACAATCCATGGGAAAGATAATTCCATAGGAGAATACAGACCAAGGCACCGATAAGAGAAGCGCTGGCGTAGAAGTGTTTGACGAAAATGTAAGGCCTTTCGTTGGCCATCATATCTCGAAGTAGTCCACCACCACAGCCGGTAATCACACCGACGAATGCTAGAAGGATGACGCCGTGAATATTGGTGGAATTGTAAGCCGTCTGAATACCGCTGACGGTGAACATCCCCAGACCGATGGAGTCAAAGAGTAGAATCATGGTTTCGTAGAAGTGGGTTTCTCGGAATATCCATTCTCGAATCGGCGGCAGGAAAACGATAATGGAAGTAATTATCGATATCACGAGATAGGTGGGATCTCGGAAAGTAAGAGGGGGGGTGTTTCCCACAATCAAATCTCGGATGATTCCACCTCCTACGCCGGTGGTGAGTCCTAGAATGGAGACGCCAAAAATATCCATTCCCTTCCGAATTCCCAGAACTGCACCGGAAATCGCGAAAGCAATCGTTCCCATAATTTCAAGAAATTGTAGTAAATCGTTCAAATATAGTGTCCTCCAACGAGTAGTTTTTGTTCAAATCATCAAAACGAACCAAATTAGAATACCATTGCAAATAAAAAATGTCCAGTATATACTAGATAAAGTGCAACTTATGAGAAAAGAGGGATGAGAGATAATGAATAATAACATATCGGAATACAAGCGAGGGGTTCTGGAAGTGCTTTTCTGCATGATTATCTGGGGATTTCTTCCAATCTACTGGAAGGCACTGGTACCGATTAGTTCCTGGGTGATTATTATCTATCGTGTGCTGATGGTGTTCGTGACCGCACTCATTCTGGCACTGCGTAAATACTCCTGGTCGGAAATATGGCAGCCACTTCGAGAGGATCGGAAGACGGTTCGCACCTTGGCCATTGCCGGTGTGATTATTACGGTGAACTGGTCCACATACATTTGGTCCGTGAACCACAATTACATCTTGCAGTCTAGCTTGGGATATTACATTGAGCCGTTGGTGGTATGCCTTCTGGGAATTCTCCTCTTCCACGAGAAATCATCAAAGTACAAGTATACCGCGATGGTGTTTGCGCTGGTGGCGGTCATTATATTGCTGATACATTTTCATCAGCTACCCACAATTGCGCTGGGGATTGCCATTACTTTCTCGGTATATGCGGCAATCAAACGGTCGGTGACCATTGATCCCATTCTTTCGATGATTTACGAGACGCTTTTCCTAATGCCTTTTGCGCTGGGAATTGCACTATACCTAGAATTCACCGGAAAGGGTGCCATTGCAGCGGGACAACCTTATCAATATATCCTTCTGCTGCTTTGCGGAGTTGCAACGGCAGGACCTCTGATTCTGTTCGCCGCCGGTGCACAGAAAACTTCCATGTTCATCCTGGGACTGGTAGAATATGTCAGCCCGACCATGCAGATGCTTCTTGGAATATTCCTCTACCACGAAAGCGTAGACTCCATTCAGATGCTTGCCTTCTGCATTATTTGGATAGGTCTGGTATTCTTTACCTATGGAGAACTCAAGGATAGTAAGTCCGAAGTGACATCGTAATATGTAATAGAATAGCAAACCCCCTGTACATGCCGGTGAAGTGGAATGTACAGGGGTTTCTTTTATTGTAAAAGTAAATTTCGGTAGAATCTACTCTACCCTGAGAAATTTCTCATAGGACTCCTCGTGGTCCGAGGTGGAATCCTCCTTGTTAATCTTCTCTTCGAATCGATTCTTCTGACCGGTTGGAACAGGGGTCGGATAACCGGTTCCGAAGCAAGCGCTACAGAATCCTTCCCCCGGCTTGTTTCCGATAATCATGTGGAGGGTATGGACGTCCAGGTAACCAATGCTGTCCGCACCGATGCGCTCCGCAATCTTCTCCATATCGTAATCGCACTGGCAAGCAATCAGATTCTCCTTGGTGTCTACATCCACACCGTAGTAGCACGGGTCGGTAAAAGCAGGTGCGGAGGACATGACGTGAACTTCTTTGGCGCCAGCCTCCCGGACCAGCTTGATAATCCGAGTGATGGTGGTGCCACGGACCACGGAGTCATCCACCAGAACCACTCTTTTGTCCGCAAAGGTTCCTCGAATGACGTTCAGCTTAATGCGGACCTTGTCCTCTCGGTTCTTCTGACCTGGGGCGATAAAGGTACGGCCGATGTATTTATTCTTGATGAATCCCATGCCGTAAGGAATACCGGACTGCTCTGCGTAACCGATGGCGGCATCTAGACCGGAGTCTGGAACACCGATGACGATGTCCGCATCCACCGGATACTGCATGGCCAGAAGGGCACCGGCACGGCGGCGTGCTTCGTGGACGCTCTTGCCTTCAATCTGGGAGTCTGGACGGGCGAAGTACAGGTATTCGAAAATGCAGATTTTGTGAGGCTTCTCCTGGCAGTGGTCTCGGATGGAGGTAATGCCGTCTTTGCCGAACACGAGAATTTCTCCCGGTTCCAGGTCCCGAACGTACTCTGCTCCCACCGCGTCCAGGGCACAAGTCTCAGAAGCAACGATATAGGTGCCATCTTCCCGCTTTCCGTAACAGAGAGGGCGGAAACCGTATGGATCTCTGCAGGCAATCATTTTCTGCGGAGACATAATCAGAAGGGAATAGGCGCCGTCGATACGGCCCATAGCTTTGTTCACCGCCGCCTCGATGGAATCGCTGTTGATTCGTTCCTTTGTAATCACATAGGCAATGACTTCCGAGTCGTTGGTGGAGTGGAAGATGGAACCTTGCAGTTCCAGTTCCTGTCTGAGTTCGAAGGCATTGACAATATTTCCATTGTGGGCCAGTGCCATTCGACCTTTGTGGTGGTTCACAACAATCGGCTGAGCATTGATGCGGTCTCCGGCTCCCGTGGTGCTGTATCGGTCGTGTCCGATGGCCATGTTGCCGCTGCCTAGGTCGTCCAGTACGTGGCGGCTGAAAACATCGTTGACCAGTCCGTTGTCCTTGTAATGGCGGAAGATTCCGTCATCGTTCACCACGATACCGCAGCTCTCCTGGCCTCGGTGCTGGAGTGCGAAAAGTCCGTAATACACAGTGTCTGCAACATTCTGCCGGTTCTGACTGAAGATACCGAAAATGCCGCATTCTTCATGAATATTGCTCATTGTTGATGCTCCTTGCTCTGATGAAATAATAAAATATATTATACAACGATAGAATGAGAAAATACAGGGTGAATTTTCAGACAGGTTTTTAACAATCGTTGACGTGCTCTGGATTGTTTAATAGAATATCTTATATGATATAAGAAAGTTTTGGATTTTTACATGGAAAGGAGGCCACGTCGATGATACTGAATCCCACAGGAACCCATCTGTATATTGATTTGCGCTTTCCTTGCCAACAGAAGGGGGAGAAGAGCCCGGTGGTGATTTTCAGCCACACCTTCGGAGGAAATGGAACGGATAACCGGCGGATGCAGCGGATTTTGATTGCCGGAGGCATTGCGGTATGCTCTTTCGATTTCCGAGGGGGAAGCGGTTACAAGGATGGCCGAAGCCGGGGAGACATGCGGAATATGTCTGTTTTTACCCAGAAGGACGATTTGGATACGGTCATCGATTTGGTCAAAGAACAGGATGGAATCGATGTAAATCAAATCTATCTCTTAGGGGCCAGTCAAGGGGGATTGGTATCCGCATTGGTGGCCAGCAACCGGCCGGATGAAATCAAGGGGTTGTTTCTGGCATATCCGGCGATGTGCATTCCAGATGATGCGAAGAGGCGGTATCGGAATATCGATGAAGTCCCCGATGAAGTGGAGATTATGGGTCTAACGGTGGGAAAGACGTATTATCAGTATCTTTTAGACTATAATTTCCAGAAGGAAATTCGGAAGTACAAGGGGAAGGTGTTCATCTTCCATGGAGATAGCGATGAGGTGGTGGATGCATCCTACTCTGAGCGGGCGGCAGCTATGTATGATAATGCGAAGCTGTATATTCTGAGGGGGGAGGGACACGGCTTCTCAAAGAAAATCCAGCGGTATTTGTCTCGGTTTATCATTAATGAAATATTAGGTGCGAAAGAAGCCGCCACGCTTTGACATGACGGCTTCTTTTTTTTACTTTTATTCACTTTGTTTCAGTTCAAAATCCAGAATGTTGTACAGGAGGGAGCGACCTCTGGCATCCAGTTCTCGGACTTTCTCCAACAGCTGAAGTTCTTGATTCGTTGGTGCGGGAACTACATAATCGCAGTCCGTGAATTCTTCCAATATGTTATCACAACGATACACCATGCACAGTGCGAGAAAGGTGGAGACATCCACGGAACGCGACCCGTTTTCGTAACTGTATAAAGCAGAATCGCTGATGTATGTATCGAAACGATGGAGTTGGTCCGTTACCTCGCCCACCGTAAGTCCGGATTGATTTCGTAGCTCTCGTAATTTGTTTCCAATGCTCGTGGGATTCATGATAAATTCCTTTCCTTTGTTACAAAATATTAGGAGTGGAAAGGAATCTCGTCAACGCGATTATACAGAACGTATAAAAATAAATTGACAATTATACAATATGTATAATATCATGAGCTTGCGAGGGCTCGGATAGGCCTTCGCGAACTCAGAACGTTTCGAATCCGGCGGAGGTGAGCAAGGCACCTTTGCCGGATTTGAACTTTAATAGAGAGCAATTCGGAACTGCCTTAAGACGGTTGTATCGAAGCTTTAAAAAGATTATAATGGTTCATAATATAGTATTGAAAAGGATGGACGATTTGAAAGAAGAGAAAAGAGTAACTCTTCCCATGGACGAATCCATTGATTCCGCAAGATTGTTCGGGAATTTGGACCGCAACATCAAAGCGGTGGAGAAGACCACGGGAACCACGATTATACAGCGCGGCGAAAATCTGCTGATTCAGGGGGAGAACCGAGACCTGGCAGCGGGAATCATCACGAAGATGGAGGACGAAATTCGGGCAGCGGGGACGCTGGATACCCAGAAGGCAGACTACATTATCGATGTGATGACGAAGAATATTCCCTATGATGAAGAGGAGAATGTGAAGGACATCCTCTGCTATACGCATTACGGAAAGCCCCTTCGCCCGAAGACCCACGGACAGAAGAAATATGTGGACTGCATCCGCCGAAGCAACATGGTGTTCGGCGTGGGTCCTGCAGGAACAGGAAAAACCTATCTAGCCTGTGCCATGGCGGTAAATGCCCTGAAGAACCGCGAAATTGAACGGATTATTCTGGCCCGTCCTGCGGTGGAAGCAGGGGAAAGTCTGGGTTTCCTTCCGGGAGACTTACAGGAGAAGGTAGACCCGTACCTGCGGCCGCTCTACGACGCGCTGTACGAAATCATGGGACAGGAAGCATCGGCCAAGCTGAAGGAGAAAGGAGCCATCGAAGTGGTGCCATTAGCCTATATGAGGGGGCGGACTTTGGACAACTCCTTCATTATTCTGGATGAAGCCCAGAACACCACCCGGGAGCAGATGAAAATGTTCCTGACCCGCATGGGATTCCATTCCAAAGTAGTGGTAACCGGAGATATTACCCAGATTGACCTTCCCAAGGGCAAAGGATCTGGGCTGCTGGAGGCCACTCGGGTGCTCCGGAATGTGGAGGGCATCGAATTCTGCTATCTGAGCGAGGTGGATGTGGTGCGTCATGAGCTGGTAAAAAGAATTATTAAAGCCTATAACGATTACGAGAAGAAAGGCGGAGACGGTCGAAAATGATTATCAATTGCGTGGACGAACAGGAACGACTAGACAAATCTGTTTTTACCAAAATCAACCAGGCGGCATCGGAGGTGTTTCGCCAGGAATTTACACTTCCGACCGAAGAAGAAGAGCGGTTGGAAGTGTCATTGACCATTACCGATGGGGAGAACATCCGGTCCATCAATTCCGATTTCCGAGGCATCGACCGAGTGACCGATGTACTGTCATTTCCGCAGTATGAATCTCCAGAGGATGTGGAAGCGGATCTCGAGATGTTGGACAAGGAGATTTCCATTCCCCTGGGAGATGTGGTGATTTGTTACGAGAGAGCCTGTGAACAGGCCCAGGAATACGGAAATACGGAAGCACGGGAAATTACGTATCTTTTCGTACACAGCATGATGCACCTTCTGGGGTACGACCATATGGAAGAGGATGAGAAGAAAGTGATGCGCGCACATGAAGAAAGCGTCATGGCGGCGATTGACCTTCGAAGAGACGAATAGAAATTAAGAATGAAAGAAATGGAGTAAATATGAAATCAGGTTTCATTGGAATTATAGGACGACCGAACGTGGGGAAATCCACTCTTCTGAATCAGATTCTGGGGGAGAAGATTGCGATTACATCGAGTAAACCACAGACCACCCGAAATCGGATTACCGGAATCTACACGGATATGGAGTACGACGAAGGAAAAGGAAGACAGCTGATTTTCCTGGATACGCCGGGAATCCATAAGCCGAAGAATAAGCTGGGAGCCACCATTAACGAGACGGCGGTGAACACTTATAAGGGTGTGGACTTGATTGTGTTCATTATTGACGGAAGCAAGAAATTCGGTGCGGGAGATCAGTACCTTCTGGATTTGATTCAGGAAGTGGATACACCGAAAATTCTGGCGATTAATAAGATGGATATGATGCAGCCGGAGGATTATCTGGAGCTGTATAACCGGTATTCGGAAATGAATCTTTTTGACGACATCTACGGAATCTCTGCACTGAACGGAACTAACGTGGATGAGCTGGTGGAAAGACTGACCGGATACATGGAAGAGGGTCCGATGTACTATCCGGAGGATATGGCCACGGATCACCCAGAGCGCTTTATCGTTAGCGAGATTATTCGGGAAAAGTTGCTGGATTACCTCAGTGAGGAGGTGCCTCACGGAGTATTTGTGGAGATTGAGTCTTTCCAGGAGAAGCCGAATATCACAGATATTAGTGCGGTAATCTACTGTGAGAAGAAGTCCCACAAGGGAATCATTATCGGAAAGGGTGGCCGCAAGCTGAAGGGAATCGGAAAGAGTGCCAGACTGGAAATTGAAGCTCTTCTGGGAACGAAGGTGTTCCTGTCCCTCTTCGTGAAGGTCAAAGAGAATTGGCGCGATTCGGATCGAACCATTCGGAACTTCGGCTACAAAGATGAATAGAACATGCTGATTACAACCGAAGGGATTGTTCTGAAGCAGAATAAGATTGCGAATAATCGACGGATGATTGTGCTGTTCACTCGAGATTATGGGAAGATTACAGCGGGAACCAATTTGTCGGAGCGGGGACGGAACCGGTCGGCATTGGCACTCCGGCCTTTCTGCTATTCGGAATATGAGATTTTCAAGAACAGGGATTATTATAATATCAATGGCGCAGGAATCAAACGAAGTTTCTATTCCATCGGGGAAGATGTGGATCGTTTTCTGGTTTCCTCCAGAGTCATCGAGTTTCTGAACAGTACATTGGAAGAGGGAAGACCTCAGCCTAGAACCTTTGAACTGACACTGGAATTTCTGGAGACGATTTCGGAGACGAAGGATAACTACGGGACGCTCCTCTATGCGTACCTGGTGAAGAACCTGGGGATGCAGGGAATCATGCCGGAACTGAATCATTGTGTAGACTGTGGGAAACCGGTGGCGGATTTCGAAGGTCCAGTTTATTTCTCTATTTCCGGTGGAGGAATTTTGTGCGGAGAGTGTAATGAAACAGAGAAAAGCACTCCCGATGCGTTGATTTTCCGCCCCCATTTTGATATAGTGGAGGTGCTGAAATACATGGCAAGAAGACCTCTTGCCACTTTCTCAAAGATTCGGCTCAAGCCGGATGTAGAGCGAGAACTGAAGCGGATTTTATCGGATTATCTGGCGTATTATCTGAATACGGATCTGTTAAAGAGTGATTTCGATACATAATCGGAATTACAGCAAGGAGGAAAATATGGAAATTACATTGGAAAAAATCGAACTGGTGAAGGATCGAACCGGTGTAAGTTACAGAGAAGCGAAAGAAGCACTGGAGAACGCAAACGGTAGCGTTGTAGATGCGATTATCGCCATTGAAGAGTCGATGGATTACATGAATTCCAATGGAGAGGAAGAGGATACTCCGGAAAGCATGATTGAGCAGAAAATTCGCAAGACCATCGAGAAGGGAAATATGTCTCGCATTATCGTGCGGAAGGGAGATACCATTCTCCTTAATCTTCCGTTGACCGCAGGACTTCTGGGAGCGGTAGTCGCACCATGGGGAGTTATTTTTGGCGTGATTGGAGCGGCTGGATTCAACTGCAAGATTGAATTCGTCAACAACGAAGGTCAGATTACCGACATCAATGGCAAAGTGAAGACCCAGTACCGAAAGGCCAGAGCCCAGGGTCAGATTTATTACGACAAGGGCATGGAGACGGTAGACAAGATTAAGGATAGCGAATTCTACGGAGACCTGAAGGAAAAGGGCTCGGATATGTACAATGAGCTGAAGGACAAGAGCCAGGACGTGTTCGAAGACCTGAAGGAAAAGAGCGGCGAAGGCCTGGACAAAGAGCATATCAAAGAGGGCTTCGAGGAGTTGAAACGGAAAGGTGCCGGCTTGTTCCGGAAGAAGGATGACTCGGAAGATGAGGACGACGACTTTTTCGAAGAATTCGATTTGGATGTCGATGGTGACGATTCCGTTATCATTCCAGATGCATCCGATGAGGAAGAATCCGTAAAGTTCGATGACGATGTGGTTCTTGGAGAATCCATTCCGGAGGAACATTCTCAGGAAGCAGAGGTACCGACGGAGGCACCAAAGGAAACTTCAGGAGCAGACGTCAGCACGGAGGATTTGGAGAAGATTCTGAACGAAGTGGCTTTCGAAAGTGGTATTAATACAGAAAACTAAAT
>JBNMGJ010000026.1:0-14363 GCA_050872185.1 Mogibacterium sp. | reverse complement strand
TAATCAGGGTGTCCAGGGTTCGAACCCCTGATCGCGCACCAAGGAAGCAACTTCGTTGCTTCCTTTTTTTATGGTCTCTTCACTTTTTCCTCGGGGATTTTCGTTAACCCGCGGCCGCCCGAGGGCCGGCACGGGCCTTTTGATTAACGAAGTTCTGCTTATTTACACTGGATTTTCGTTAACTCGCGGTTGCCCGCAAAAAAAGCCCTCTTGCCTCGAAGATTTCCGTAAATGCAATAACCTACAATGCGGAAATATGCTGATTGGAAGAAAAACATAAAACTCATAATCACCGGACTTCTTGTCGTATGTATAATATGTGGTCAAGCAGGAAAATACAGAAAAAGAACTGCGCAACAAGCTTTCTGAAGGAAGCTCTTGTGTGGCAATCAATCATTATGGAAAATCTGAATACCCGTATGGCTTCAAGCTTTCAACTCTGACTGCCACATTCTCTTTGTACGATGATAATACTTGGAGCGTACACGGCACTTGCAAAATAAAAAATGAATTTGGAACAGAAGCAAAGATGGAATGCATTGCGCGTGTAACCGGAACAACAGATAATCCAGAAGTCGTATACTTCGAAGTACGATAACGCTCATTCAGTATCGGGTAACTGTCATGCTACTCGAAAACTCTTTCGCAAATAAACAAGGCCGACGATAAAACATCTTTCATCGTCGGCCTCATTAAGTATAGAGGTAGATTTTTAAATCAACTCGAACACTGGACCAAGGTAAATTCAAAGGAGAAAGTTCTATGACTAATTTCTTCCAGCGTCCAAGTTGGATTTGCAATTTATGATTTGTCTATGAAGTATGGAACGTTCTTATTATCTTTACAGGAAATTTCCTACAAAGATTACTGCAATAGCTATTGGGCAAACATACTTGACGCATACTTTCAGCCATACTCGCTGAAGCGGTTTTTCTACGTTTGCTGCGTCCAGGAAATTATCAACTCCCCAAATCCATCCACAGAATATGGCGATTATGAATGCACCGATAAGGACTAGATAGTTGCAGGTAAATATGTCCATCTTATCGAACAAGTCGAGGCTCAGGATTGAGATGCTCCCCACAATCACATCCCCAGCAACAACGATTGCAAGGGCCTTTCTCCGACTCCAGCCATACATATCCATCAGTGTATTTACCACCGCCTCCGCCATGCTAATTGACGACGAAAATGCTGCAATAAAGAATCCGACGTAGAATATCGTTCCTATGATTCTTCCCCCTGCTACAGCATTGAAAGCATTTGGCAGTGTGATCATTGAAAGGCTGACGCCCGCTGCCGGCTCAAGATTGAATGCAAAGCATATCGGAAAAATCATGAGCCCCGCGAACACACCTGCGATAATAATCGAAACACTGATAATCGAGCAGTCTTTGAATAAGCGCTCCTCTCTGTTCGTCACACAGCTTCCGAACACCATTGATGCCAGCATTCCAATGCCGATAGCGAAGAATGCCTGGCCAAGGGCCGCAGTGAATGACGAGAAATGGAAGTTTGAAACATCCGGGTTAAAAAGAAATTTCAGTCCCGCCGATGAACCCGGGATTCTGAGGCCTATGATGATGCACACAATCATGATGACTCCGAGTGCCGGTATCATCACTTTACAGATCTTTTCAACCCCACCTTGAAGACCTCTGCTTACCACGAGGGCTAACAACCCCCAGGCGATGATTGCTCCGATGAACATTGTGGGTCCATCCGCATTCAGGGCATTAAAGGATGCCTCCACTTCTGCCGCGTCCATCCCCTGGAAATAGCCTGTAGCCGTCCGCCAGATGTAGACCACAAC
This sequence comes from Mogibacterium sp., assembly GCA_050872185.1. GTDB lineage: Bacteria > Bacillota > Clostridia > Peptostreptococcales > Anaerovoracaceae > Mogibacterium_A. Next base: position 12,550 of record JBNMGJ010000026.1, on the reverse strand, counting down.
CCATGCGTAAATCGGCGTCGTATATGCGTTTATCATCCATCCCGATGCCAAATGCACATAACCTGTTAGGTGCCACTTGCTGCCTTTCGGCTCCAGTTCCTTGTACGCTCCCACCGCAGTCCTACGGGATTTAAAGCCCATCGACATCTCAGCTGTCAACAGCGGAATCCCGACGAACAGTATCGCTACAATATACGTAATAATGAATAGTGCCCCGCCATTGGTTCCGCATATATATGGAAACCTCCACAAACTGCCTATGCCAACGGCAAAGCCAATCATCGTCATCAGGAAACCGAAAATACTTCCGAACCCGCCTTTTTCTTCCTTATTCATTTTTTTCTCCCTGCTTTGATCCGCCTTTTCACTGGTAGTGCATCTTTCATCCGAAAGACAAGCGCGGATATATAGATTTCGTTATGATATACCCGCGCCAGCTACCTTCAGATTCCAGTCACCTGTTACCAGTTGATATCCTCCAGCGTCATATCTCCATAAATCACCTGATCCGCCAGGTCATATGCATTCTCAACTGCTGTTATGCCCTTTTCTTCCGCCATTTTCAAGTTCATGTATGTCGACTGCGGCATAATGTCATCGATTGCCTTGTACAGCTTTTCTTCTGTTGCATTCTTGCCATCCACATATTCCTGATATCCGCAGATTACACCAGCGGTATTGTGCCACCACTCTACCTGGAAGACGATATCTCTTTCCTTGAGCTTCTCTGCCAGACGGATTTCCTCTTCTGTGCTGGACGCCTTGAGTCCGTTGTTTGCAGATCCCCAGACGTATTTGCAATTCAGCTTTGGAATCGTCTCGTCCGAAAGCTGACCGCCGATTGCGCACGGGCAGAGAATATCGCACTCATTGAAGTAAGCATTTTCCAAAGGAATTGCAGTGATATCTCCTTCATGCTCATCGATGAACTGCTGCGCTCTTGCTGGGTCCAGGTCTGTTACATACAGTTTGATGTTCTCCTGCAGGAGATATTCACCCATGTACCAGCCCACTGCGCCCAGTCCAATCAGCGTTACGCTCTTTCCATCAATGCTTTCTGTACCTTCTTTGAATTTAACCGCCTGCTTCAGAGTCTTGTATACTCCATATTCAGTCGGCTTTCCGGTTTCGCCAAGAACAGAAGTCTTTGGGCCATTGGTAAACTGCATGGAGAAGTATTCATTTTCAACATCAGCCAGTTCTGTCGGGAAATTCATATCTGGGCCGGTCATCGTACGGCATTTGTCGATGCAGTATCCCAGAAATCCTACATGCTGCAGATTGGTAAGATCAATCGGATCCATGGTAACGGTCTGTTTGCAGCCACCCATGTTAATGTGTCCTGCAACGTTCTTGAAGCTCATGCCTCTGCCCAGGTTCAGTCCATCAATGATTACTTCAATTTCCTCTTCGTCCTTGTTATGTCTGCGGATACCGCCGGCAAGTGTTGCATGAAGTTTGTTATTAATTCCCAGTTTGCGAGAATGCTGATTGGACATGTACAGGATGTCGTAGCCTTCATGGTAATAAGCCTCGATACCGAAGTGTTTGCCTTTGCGGAGCAATGTCTGAATTTCATCGAGATAATCTCCCAGCTCATACTTTTCGAAGAGTTCCCTTACCTGTTTTGTATTATAGTAGACAACATCATCTGTAAGAATGCTCTCCGCATAGAATTCAGTATTGTACTTTGAGAAATCCAGATTCGGTTCCCACTGCTTCATCGCTTCCATCGCAAAATGATCTGTTTTGTAATCATAGCGAATCTTAAGAGTTGTGAGGCCCTCCGCCTTCATCGGTACGGTGATACTACGCTTCATGATCTTTCCTCCTTTGTGTGATATGCATGAATTAATTAGTAAGATAGAGAACACTGTGTTTTGTGTTGTATGTTTTGTGTTGTGTGCACACTTTGTTTGTGTACTTACTATCTCATAATTCCACCCTATTGTCAATACCCGTTTTTTAAGAAACACCCAAAAACAACAAAAAGCCCGCTACAGCACGGGCTTTCGCACAATTTTTTAATTCTTATTTTCCGTAGTGTTCGTCGTAATGTTCCATCAACAGCTTTTCTACCAGGGTGCCATCTCCTTTTTTCACCGCATTCATGATTGCGATATGTTCTTGCAGTTTTCGCTCCGTGTTCTCCTCGTCTTTCCAATGGGTATGACGCACATACAAATACAGCAAGTAGTTGTTCATGTCGAAAATATTCAGCAACTTTTCATTTCCTGTTACTTCAACGAAACTTCTGTCGAATTCCAGCGTTTTCTGAATATATAACTCCAAGTTGTCCTTTTCTTTCGCTTTTATCTGCTCCTCGTACCTTTTTTCCAGAAGTTGATACATATCTTTATCTCTTCCATCCTTGTGGGCCGCACGATATCCGCCTACCAAAATGATGCATATCACTTCATTGAGTTCGCTCATTTCCTTTTCATTCAATTCGATGACCTTGAACTTGTTATTCACGCTGGTCGTCAAAAGCCCTTCCGCAACAAGCATGGTAAGCGCCTCCCGGATGGGCGTGTTGCTTACTCCCAGTTCCTTTGACAATGTCAGAATTTTAATCTCTTCACCGGGCTCATAGTATTGCGAGAAGATTCTTTCTTTTACCAACTCATATACTTGATTCTTTATACTAGATTTTTGTATCGTTGCCATTCTATTTAATCCTTTCAACTTACAATCGCATAGTAACTGTGCATACTACACAGTTAATGTACCACAGGTTATTTTATTATTTCAAGATACGGTCAAAAAATGACGTCTAACTATATCTGTTTATCCGGCAATAACAGTAATCTATCTATCACCGGATGAATGATTTCTGTCTCTGTAATCTGATTGATGGCACAAAGTTTCTTCCCTGCATCCTTACTTGATGCACCACAATGATAAACCACTTCTGTTTCCTCACCATAATCAAGTACAATTAACCTATCGTGGCAATCCGGATTCGGCTTAATCCGAATCGTTGGGTATTCATTTTGAAAATCCTCCACTAAAGAGTTTGTAAGAAATCCTCTTCTACCTTTCCCATTCTCTGTAAATAAAACAACCTCCACGCCATCGATTTTCTGTGAAAGATGTTGTAATGATTTTGCATTCATATAATCATCCACAACATAGATTGATTTCTTTGCCTGTTGATAGATTTGTATGTAAGCAATGTCAGCTTCTAACTTCTGGCCTTTATAAATAACAAAATTTTTAACATCTTTTTCTGAAACAAAATTTTCGCTCAACTGTTCAAAACGCTTTTGAAACAAACCAACCTTTTGGTCTGTTTGTTTTTGTTTATCTATCAGCCCCGCTGTCTGCACTGATATTTCAGTAACTTTAGACGATAGTAATTCCATTTCAGCTCTCGTTATAAATTGCTGATTCTGTTTAACATAATGACGCATTTCTCTAAATGTACGCATAATAAAAATACTTTGTTGTACAGCTAATTCTCCGCGAAGTACTGTAGCAAGCATATAAATTCCCTGCTCTGTAAACGCAAACGGCATCTTTTTAATATTGGAGCCCTGCCTATTACTCTTTTCATTCAAAGACGCAATTTGCGACTTTGAAAATCCATCCGGTATTTCTTCTTTATTCAGTTGAAACATAAAATCTTCTGGAAATCTGCTAATATTTCGCTTTACCTGCTCATTTAATCGTTTGACTTCATACCCATAAAGTTCTGCTAAATCTTTGTCTAACATTACCTGCTGACCACGAATTATATACACCTTACTACGAATATCATCTGTCGTAATCAACTCCTTTATTTCTTCCATCCTTCCTCCCAGAGATTCAGTCATTTATGACCTCACAGACTATTCCTTCACCATGCTCTCCATCTGTTCCAACTTCTGCAATGCCTTCATGTATGACATCAATCGTTTATACTGTTCATCCCCAAGGCTGTGAATCTGCTTTAATATCTTAATGTCCGACCTGGTCACTTCATAATCCATATCTTCATCTTTATATTCTGGATCAATCTTTTTACCCGTTAAAAGCTGTTCCGGGGTAATGTCCAATGCATCACATATGGATAACAGACAGTCTGCCTTTGGATTTGTCTTTTTCTTTTTCCAGTCACTGATGTTGCTTGTTGCAATCCCAGTTTTTCTCGACAGTTCCAACTGGCTCATGTTCTTCTGCTCCATTATGTAGAAAATTCTTTCACTGATAATCACGTGTAATCCTCCGTTATATCTTTCATCCGTATTTATCGATTTTATATTCCGTATATACGGTTATATTATCATGCTACAACATTTCTTTCAATAGTAATGATTATATTTCCATTCATTTCTTCTTCATTAAATTCATCGATAAAAAGGCGAGCCCCTAGCGAGATTCACTAGGGGCTCGTCACGCATTCATTATGCGCTTTTTCGCATTAAAACACAGCAGAAATTATAATTTCTAGTTCTCTTCAATGAACTTCAGCAAGTCTTCGGCCCCCTTGACGATGCCACCCCGGTCTTCCGGTGCACATCCCAGGTGGGTGAACACTTCGCCGATGAACACGCCATTCTCCTTCAGGCAATCAAACACTTTGTCGATAATGCCGCGACACATCTCCTGTTCCTGCATCGGGCCGAATGGGTTGGCGAAATAGGTGGTGGAAATGCCGGTTTCCTGTGTGGTTCCCTTGGCCATTCTTTTACCCTCGATAAAAATAGCCTTCGCCTCTTCCAGGTCCTCGACTTTGCGAAGTCCAATGCCGTCTCCATAGTTATTGGCATAGGCGAACAAATCCACCGGATGGCTGTCTGTTACCACGGAATAGGGTGCCGCCGGTGTGATAACCCGGGCATTGGCCTTGTCCGGATTGAAGAATACGGAACGATTCATGTCTCGATATGGCGTCGCCGGATCCAGGTCGTCTAGGCGGACGAAGGCGCCGATTTCCGAACCCTTGGCGTAGACCTGTCCGTCGTGAATGTGGAAGGTTCCCATATCATCGAACACCACTTCGATATTCTTAATCTTGTGGTTTCCAAGGGATTTGAGAGCTTCGATGGTCTCCGACTTACCGGCGCCGGAATCTCCCATAAGGCAAATGCCCTTCTTCTTACCGTTCTTCAGCGTAATATTCACGAAAGCACCGTGAATCGGCAGCCAACCACGCTGCATCATGGCCACATTGTGCAGCGTCAGCACGCTTTTCTTCATGTAGCCGAAGTAGGTGATTTTCTCGCTGTAGGACACGCTTCCCACCCACAAATCGTTCTCCTCATCGTAGTAGAATCCGCACTGTTCTTTGCCGTCTGGGTTTCCGAAGAGAAGAATGCAGTCCGGTTTCTTGGAAGCCTCCTTCTTGGTAGCCAGTTCAAACAGATTGGCACAAGCCACACCGCTGGCCATAAAGTCTCGATGGAAATAGATGAACACCGTCAAATCTCCCACTTTTGCTGGGAAGCAGAAGAATTCTTCTCTGTTTCCGGTAAAAGTATCAATCGGATTCGTATCCAGTTTCTCGAAAGGCCACTCTCTCTTGTTGGACTTCGTGTAAAGAATCATCGGAGTACGGAGCATCACCGAATCGATGAACATCATCTTGCGAAGGGCATCATAACTGGAATCAAACATGAAGGCATCGTTCCGGTACAACGCCAAGCTGGCGTTGGTGCCTGCCGGCTGCTGACGATATACCTTATTGGCTCTTCCCATCAGCGTCTGCTCCAGGCGACGGAAGGTGGACAGAAGAAGCTGGTTATGCTGGGAGTCGCTGGCAACAAATGCGGTGGACTCTGCATCTCTTCTTCGGTCTGTAGTAATCGAATACCGAGCATGGCCCTTCCAGAAATCGTAGATTCCCTCTACGAAGGCCAGGGCCGTCTCCCGATCTTCAATATACGGTACATCAATCTCGTCCGCATTGAACACAATCAGTTCCCGGGCGAACTTGCACAGGGCCTGCACCGCCTGATCTTCACTCATGTCCCGAACTGCCCACTCATACAGGTTGCTGTCGTGCTCCTTCACATAGGACACATAGCTTGCCAAGAAGGTCTTGAACTCTTTGGACTTCAAAAGATCCGAACGGGACTCCGGGTAGGCCAGGTCGAAGTTCAGAATCACCATGTCATCGGTCAGATAAATTTTCTCTTTCATATCATCTTTTCCTTTCGCTGGGCATCTGCCTGTGTGCAGATGTAGCCATTAATACACACAACTGAGTTGATTGTATCACAGCTCCAGAAACTTCGGTAGTATTTTTAGTAAATTTTCCAAATTTTTGCTATATTTTTGATTTATAATACAATCCTCTGTTATTAATTTACACCGAAATGCTTTGCCATGAAGCCGACGACCACCGATAACACCACGAAAATCCCTGCCAGCCAAGCCGCTCCAGACAGCACAATTCCAATCAGGGCAAAAGGAATGGAAATAATCCAGAACAGAATTTTAAAGATTCCCCAGGTCACCCCTACAGTGAACTTCGTCAGGGACCACACCAGCGAACAAATTCCGCTGAAAAACAGTATGGTAAGCAGTGTTAACGTAATCATTTCAATCACCTCTTTCAATATGCAGATATAGCGGATTCCATCGGGAACCCGCCATGATGAATCATCTTTTTCTATTTTTGCTCCGACAGTTCCTGCTGGGTTCTGAAATTGCTTTCCGCCGCCTCTTTCGTTTCTTCGCTGGAATTGTCATTGAGGCACGGATCATCCAGAGCCGCTTCTGGTTTCGGTTGATACGGTTTGATTTTCGTCGCATCCCCAATGCCCAAGGCCTCTCCTGCCACACCAAGGGATGCCACCGAATCCATGATATCCGTCGGCATATAAATCTTTGTGGCTTGTCCATCGGAGATGTTCTTCAGCGCTTCAATGCTCTTCAGCTTGAGAACGTTCGCATTCGGATTGGATTCGTTCAGAAGCTTCAGTCCCGCTGCCTCTGCCTGATACACCAGTTCAATGGAACGTGCACGACCTTCCGCTAAAGCAATCTGCGCCTCCTTCTCCGCTTCCGCTGCCAGAATCTTGGCCTTCTTATCACCCTCTGCACGGGATACCACCGATTCCTGGTGCGCCTGTGCTTCTAGAACGGTCTGTCTTCTCTCCCGCTCCGCCCGCATCTGGGTGGTCATTACATCCTCGATTTCCTTCGGCGGAGTGATATTCTTCAGTTCCACTCTAGTTACCTTAATGCCCCATGCGTCGGTAGCCTCGTCCAGAATCGTCTGAAGGCGGCCGTTAATCTCATCTCGGGAAGTCAGAGTCTGATCCAGCTCCATATCTCCGATAATGTTTCGAAGGGTAGTTGCAGAGAGATTCTGCAGACCGAAAATCGGATCCTCTACACCATAGGTGTATAGCTTTGGATCAAACACCTTGGCAAAAACCACGGAATCAATACGCATGGTCACGTTATCCTTCGTGATTACCGGCTGGGGCGGAAAATCCAGTACCTGCTCCTTCAGGCTGATTTTCTTCACAATGCGGTCCAGCAGCGGAATCTTCACGTGAATGCCCGCTTCCCAGGAAGCCTGGTATTTTCCCAGTCTCTCAATCACATATACCGCCTGCTGCGGCACAATGCGAACGTTCGGCAATACAATCACAAGGATAATCACCAGTAATACTAATAGCATATTCATCTTTCCTCTCTTTCTACGATCAGAAACAGTCCATCTGCATCACTTCGGGTCAAAGAAAATGACCCGTCAAACCAGATATCGAATCTGATTTTCCAGGTCATAGTAGCACGCTTTACCCCTATGGTCAAATGAATTTTTTCTTCACGATTGCCGTCGTAAAGTACCCGCTAGAATCCGGCACTTCTGCAGCCTCCAGGTACAACTTCTCATCCGGCAGCCCCAGGTTTTCCACCGCCTGTACGTCGGCGCCCGCGTAGGCAACCGCTGCTTTTACAAGAGAAAGATTCCTTCCCGCCTTCATCAGAACCGTGGTGCCGCCTTCCTCTACTACGGTAAAAAGAGCTTCCTCCGAAGCATGGGTGACCGGAATTATCCTCAGCGGCTCATTCCATTCTGCCAGCGGCGTTCCCAGGCGAGCCGCTGCCGCGCAGAAGGATGGAATTCCGTTCTCCATCACCGTTTCGAATCCATCCTCTCGGATTAGCTGCTCCAGATAGCTGAAGGTGCTGTAGATGGTCACATCTCCCAGGGTCAGAAACACCACATTAACGCCTCTTCTCAGATAGGATTCCATTCGTTCTGCCCCTGCCCGGTGACTCAAGCGGAGTTCCTCTGAATCCATCGTCATAGGCATCGGAATGGAAAGCAGTTCTTTCTTCGACAGCTCCGGCACTGCCTGCACTGCAATTCGGTAGGCGGTGGTTTCCGCTGGATTCTCTCCGGGAAAAGCAATCACGTCATTCTCCTGAATCCGACGAACCGCCCGAAGGGTCATCAGTTCTGGGTCTCCGGGTCCTACGCCCACTCCATAGAGGATTCCTTGTTTCACAGCGCTCCCCTTTCTCGCATTCTTACCGTCTTTCCGCGGCGATGCGCACTTCCGCAATTACTTATTGTAGAATTTCTGTTCGCCAGTCTTCATAATGGCAGTGCCACAGCCCCGGTCGGTAAAAATCTCTAAGAGCAGGCAGTGAGGAATCCGGCCGTCCAGAATGTGGACTCGGTTCACCCCACCGTCAATGGCTTTGAGGCAGTTCTGCACCTTCGGAATCATTCCACCGGAAATGGTACCGTCCGCAATCATCTGGCGCGCATCATCGGTGTACAGCTCGGATACGAAGGAATCTTCATCGTTGACATCTTCATATACGCCGGAGGTATCCGTCAGAAAGGCCAACTTGTCCGCCTTCAACGCTTCCGCAATGGCCTCTGCAGCATAGTCTCCATTAATATTGTAACTCTGTCCGTCCTCACCCATTCCAATCGGATAGATAATCGGGAGGAAATCATCGTCTAGTAAATCATAGATAATCTTCGTGTCCACCTTCCGTACGGTTCCCACGTAACCGATGTCCTTTCCGTCCGGCATGGCTTTGTCTACGGTCATCAAGCGACCGTCTTTACCACTGATTCCCACGGCACGGACGCCTAGATTCTGTGCCAGTGTCACCAAATCGCTGTTCACTTTACCCAGAACCATCTCTGCAGTTTCCAGCGTATCCGCATCGGTGACACGAAGACCGTTGTAGAAGTTCGGTTCTACTCCCGCCTTCTTCATCCAGCGGCTGATTTCCTTACCGCCACCGTGGACCACCACCGGCTTGAAGCCACACAGCTTCAGCAGAACCACATCTTCGATGACGTGATTCATCAGAGATTCATCCAGCATGGCGCTGCCGCCGTATTTTACCACAAGAATCTTGCGGTTGAACCGCTGAATGTACGGAAGGGCCTCTACCAGCACTTCCGCCTTATTCAGATATTTCTCTAGACTCATTGTATGCCCCTTTCCTTCTGCACGCTTTTCCCGTATTACGAACGGTAAGATCCGTTGATTTCTACATACTTGTATGTGAGATCACAGCCCCATGCATAGGCTTCCTCGTCGCCATCGTGGAGATCGATTTCCACGGTCACGGTCTTCTCTGACATCACCTTGGTAGCGAAATCGTCGTCGAAAGGTACCGAAGCGGATCCCTTGCAGACCTCTACCGTTCCGGCTTCCGAGCATACGCTAACGTCAATGTTGGACACATCAAAGTCGCAATCCGTATAGCCGATGGCACACAGGATTCTTCCCCAGTTGGCATCCGATGCAAATACCGCCGCCTTGAAGAGGGAGGAGCAGATTACGCTCTTTGCCACCATTCTTGCTGCATTCTTGTCCGGAGCGTGACTTACATGAGCCTCCAGAAGCTTCTCGCAACCCTCGCCATCGCCAGCAATCTTCTTGGACAGGTCCACTGCTACGATATGCAGTGCTTCGCAGAATGTATCGTAGGCCTCTCCCGGTCCGGTGATTTCCTCGTTCTCTGCCAGGCCGTTGGCGATTACCACTACGGTATCGTTGGTGGAAGTATCTCCATCTACGCTGACCTGGTTGTAGCTGTCCAGAATCTCATCGGACAACGCCTTCTGTACCATTTCCTTGGAAATCTTCACATCGGTGCCGATAAAGCTCAGCATGGTTCCCATGTTCACGTGAATCATGCCGCTTCCCTTGGCAATTCCGCCGATGGTGCAGGTCTTTCCATTCAGTTCAAAAGTCACCGCACATTCCTTAATGTAAGTATCCGTCGTCCGAATGGCATCTGCCGCCTTCTTCGATCCATCTTCGCTAAGCGCCTGTGCCAGCCCTGGAATCGTCTTCTCAAAAGGCGCAATTTCTAGCGGAACACCGATTACACCGGTAGCTGCTGGAAGAACGTCCTCCGCCTTGATCCCCAGTGCCGCTGCCACAAGCTCGGTCTCCTGCTGTGCAATCTCCACACCGTTCGGAGTGCAGGTGTTGGCATTTCCGCTGTTGCAGATAATCGCCTGTGCAATGCCATCCTGCAGGTGATCCTTCGTCACTGCAATATGGGCTGCCTTCACCTTATTCTTCGTATATACCGCTGCGGCATTTCCTGGAACCTCACTGTACACCAGTGCCAAATCCCCTTTCTCCGCATTCTTTCCAATGCCAGCGTAAGCACCCGCTGCTTTAAATCCCTTTGCAGCGGTCACGCCGCCTTCTACTACTTTGATATTGCTCATCTCTAGCCTCCCTCTTGTGTATAAAAATACCCGTCTATTGTACCACTAATTGTTCTGCTTTGCAGATATGATATAAATCTATCAATATGCACAATTCCGATTCGAAAATATGTATTTTTCCCTACTTTTTCCGAAACAGAATGGTATGATAATACAACATTATGAATAAAAATGCAAGCCCATTCCCACGGATTCCCCGTTTCCTCTGTATTTTTTTCGGGACAACCGGAAGTTCCCCCGGCCGCCTTCTACAGAGATTTCTCTTTTTACCCCTCCTCTATGATATAATCAGGTAAAAGAATTTCCGGTCATCCAGCGGATGTCCGTGCATCGATAGGGAGGAAACAAATCATGGCAGATGGCAGATGGTCCATGACAGAAAACGAATTAAACAGTGTGGCCGGTGGGTTCCAAGTGCGGGATCATCAGGCCCTTCCGAATTACAAGAAGCACCGGAAGGTAAATGATTTGGCGGGAGATGCGCCGCGGATTTGTGCCTTCTGTGGCTCCACCAATCTGGAAGAGGGCTTTGGGGGATACGCCCCTGGTTTCCAGTACAAGAGCGCCTTCTGCAACGAATGCGGCGGCTCTACGGATTTCGTCTTCCAGGACGACGAACACCGGTATTTCTAGGGGCAAGGGCATTTGCACGGAAGCGTGGCGAAATGTTATATTCCGTTGCTAGGTGCAATGCCCCCATTCTGGTAAGATGAAGACAGAAAGGAGGATTCCATGTCAACGAATCTGCAAGATAACATTCGGCGGCTGCGCAAAGAACAGGATATGACTCAGGAGCAGCTGGCAGAAAAGCTTCACGTTAGTCGACAGACCATTTCCAAATGGGAGAAAGGACTTTCCATCCCAGATGCGGATATGCTTCTTCGCTTGGTGGATGCGCTGAACTCTTCCATTGATGAGCTGGTGGGTTCGGCAGACTCTGCTTCTGAGGAGAAATCTAGGAAGAATTCTGAGGACTGGTCCGCTGGGAAAACCTCCGAGGAAAGCGAGGCACTTAAGGAGTACCTTCGCCTTTCTAGCGAACACCTTCGGAGCCGAAACAAGCTCATCAAGACAATCACTTGGATTCTTCGAATCGCCGCCATTCTCATCGGTGGTTTCTTCGTGGCAGTGGTTCTTTTCGTCCTTTTCAACATGCTTATCATGTCGGTGTAATGCGTTGGGAAATTTCCCCCCCTAGAAAGGAGGATTCCATGAAAAAACTATGGTCGCTACGAAAAGAACGCTGTACAAGAAATTGAAGGATCAGGCGCTGAAGACCTTCTCTGTACATACAGGTGGTGAAGTGAAGTACAACGGAAAATCCGCAAAGCACAGTTCCGGCTACTATGCCTATACCCAGCAGGAATCCTACGGTTCCGCCTGCAAATTCGAGAAAATCGCAAAGCAAAGCGAGGCCTGCACCGGTACCAGTTGGCACTACAAATACCTAGGTAAAGTTTCCGGCAAAGCAAAACTTACCACGCCAGTTTCCATTACTGTCACATTCAAAGAAGAACTCCTGGGCTGTGAAGCGGTAATCGACAAGAAAGGAAACGTCACTAAGCATTACTGGCCGAAGCTGGGATAGAAACGGGCCTTATTCTCATAGAGGAGGGCTGCCGCGAAAGTGGCAGCCTATTTTTGTGGCACCGGGTAGCTGAGACATGGGGTTGCAACAACTGGTTGGACAGCAACCTTCCATCGGTGGCCCCCAAGCTCTTCAAGTGGTGGCTCAGTTTCCAAGGTTTCGTCATTTCTGAGCCACCAATTCTGGTCTCTCGGCCCCCAAGCTCTTCAAACGGTGGCTCAGTTTCCAAGTTTTCGTCATTTCTAAGCCACCGATTCTGGTCCAGCGGCTCCCAAGCTCTTCAAGCGGTGGCTCAGTTTCCAGGC
>JBNMGJ010000316.1:0-1048 GCA_050872185.1 Mogibacterium sp. | reverse complement strand
TGGATAGTGATCAGTCGGTAGTGGATAGTATTCAGTTGCCGGATACCACGGTGGCCGGGGACTTGCTGACGGATACGGAGAAGGCCCAACGGGAAGCTCTGGTCCAGAAGATCCTGGAGGAGGGCTACGAACCGGTTATGGCAGAGGTGGCCTACACCTGGTTCAACAGATTCTCCGCTCTCCGGTTCATGGAGGTGAACGGGTACCTTCCGTCTAAGGTTCGGGTGTTCACCGACCCGGACAGCCGGTTCCAGCCCCAGATTCTCACGGAGGCCATCCACCTGGACATGGAGGGTCTGGACGTGGAGAAGGTCTTCGCCTACAAAGAGGCCAACGACACGGAAGGCCTGTTCCGCTACCTGCTCATTACCCAGTGCAATGCCCTGAGCACTGTTCTTCCCGGCATGTTCCAGCCCCTGGCGGATTACACGGAGCTGCTGCTGCCGGAGGGTCTTCTCAAGGAAGACAGCGTTATCCGTCTCATGATTGACACGGTTCCCGAAGAGGACTGGCGGGACGCGGTGCAGATTATCGGGTGGCTGTACGAATCGTATAATATAGAAAGAAACGAAATTGTATATGATGGTAGCATGTCCAAGTCAAGAATTCCCAAAGAACTTCTTCCAGCGGCAACAACAATTTACACCCCAGATTGGCCTGTTCGCTACATGGTGGAGAACAGCCTGGGCCGGACCTACATCCAGTATAAGTTAGCAGCTAGTGGAGAGTGGTTAGTGGATAGTGAGGAGAAGAGAGTAGCTCGGGAGAAGGAGATTGCCGAGTCTCTGGGGTGGAAGTACTACCTGCCGGAGGCGAAACAGACCGAGGAGGTCCGGAAGCAGCTAAGCCAGATGAGTCCCGATACCTTCGATCCCATGAATCTTCGCCTCCTGGACCCATGCGCCGGTTCCGGCCACATCCTGGCCTACATGTTCGACGTGCTGGTGACCATCTACCAGGACTACGGCTATACCACCCGGGAAGCCGTCCGCAGCATCGTATCCCAGAACATTCACGGCCTGGACATCGACCACCGGGCCGCCCAGCT
>JBNMGJ010000138.1:0-5014 GCA_050872185.1 Mogibacterium sp. | reverse complement strand
GGCTAAAAGCATTTTCTCCGCGGAAGAAACCGTCCGGCTAAAGCCCCAGCTAGCGCGGCTTTACCCCACCATTGTACTGGACGAAACAGACCTTCTAGAAGAATACAAGCGGGGCAATTACATTCCCCTCAGCCGAGATGAGGCGGTGGAGCGGACGAAGGCCATGTACCGGATTCTGGATGACGCGGGCATCACCATCCTACGGGTGGGACTGAAGAGCTCGGACCTGATTGGGGACGGCGGCGCCATCAACGGCGGCACCTATCACCCGGCTTTCCGGCAGTTGGTGGAAAGTTCTATCGCCCGGGATCGAATAGAAGAAAAGCTTCAGAAGTGCCTTCAGGGGGATTCCCCCGGAAGTCTGGGCGGGAAGAAAGATGCTTTTACCGGAATTCGTTCAAAAGTGGATGTTTTTTCTAACGGAAAATGGTATTCTAATATGGTGGGAAACGGCTCGGAGAATAAGACGTATTTCGCCACGCACTACCCGGGAATCCGGTTCCGGTTTCGAAGAGATGACGCTTTGCCGGATGGAAGGTTCCGGGTATCCATAAAGGAGGAATAATATAATGAGTAAAGAAAAAGCGGTTCTGACCGTAACAGGACGAGATGATGTGGGGATTCTGGCGAAGGCGGCCACCTGCTGTGCCGAGGCCAATGCCAGTGTCATTGAAATGACCCAGTCGGTAAAACAGGATTTCTTCACTATGATGATGGTGATTTCGATTGACAACATGAATTGTTCCATCGACGAACTTCAGACCGCCATCCAGAAGAAGCTGGAAACCATGGACGTTCACGTAATGCACGAGAATATCTTCAATTCCATGCACCGAATCTAACTGGAAAGGAGTCTGATCGTTAATGTACAATAATATAGACGAAATCATGGAAACCATCTCCATGATTCGAGACAAGAATCTGGATGTCCGCACCACCACCATGGGAATTTCCCTGCTGGACTGCGCGGACAGCGATATTAACCGTTCTTGCGAGAAGATTTACGAGAAAATCTGCCGCAAAGCGGAGAATCTAGTGCAGACCGGAGAGACCATTTCCAAGAAATACGGTATTCCCATTGTCAACAAACGGGTGTCGGTGACACCGATTGCCATGCTGGCCGGAATTTCCGGCGGGGACCCGGTGAAGTACGCGAAGGTGTTGGACAAGGCGGCCCACACCATCGGAATCGATTTCATCGGCGGATATTCCGCATTGGTTCAGAAGGGATTCAGCGCTGGGGACCGGGAGCTGATTGAATCCATTCCACAGGCTCTTGCAGAAACCGAACTGGTCTGCTCCTCGGTGAACATCGGATCCACCAAAGCCGGCATCAACATGGACGCGGTGGCCCTGATGGGACATCAGGTGCAGAAGGCGGCACTTCTTACCAAAGATAACCAGTGTATGGGCGCAGCCAAGCTGGTGGTATTCTGCAACGCAGTAGAGGACAATCCGTTCATGGCCGGTGCTTTCCACGGCGTTGGCGAAGCAGACACCGTTCTCAGTGTAGGTGTATCCAGTCCGGGCGTGGTTCGCTCCGTGCTTCACGATCTTCCAGATGATGCACCGCTGAATGAGGTGGCAGAAACCATCAAAAAAACCGCCTTCAAGATCACTCGTGTGGGACAACTGGTGGGATCCGAGGCCGCTTCCATGCTGGGCGTTCCTTTCGGCATCGTCGACCTGTCCCTGGCACCGACCCCAGCCATCGGGGACTCCGTAGCCCGCATTCTGGAAGAAATCGGACTGGAGCAGTGCGGAACCCACGGCACCACGGCAGCCCTGGCCATGCTGAACGATGCAGTCAAGAAAGGCGGCGTTATGGCCTCCTCCAGCGTCGGTGGCCTGTCCGGCGCATTCATTCCAGTCAGCGAGGACGAGGGAATGATTGCTGCGGCAAGAGAGGGCAACCTGGTTCTAGAGAAGTTAGAAGCCATGACCGCAGTATGCTCCGTGGGTCTAGACATGATTGTTATTCCAGGAGACACGACTCCGGAGACCATCTCCGCCATCATCGCCGACGAAGCCGCCATCGGCATGGTCAACACTAAGACCACCGCGGTCCGCGTCATTCCGGCCATCGGCCTAAAGAGCGGCGAGGAACTGAACTTCGGCGGTCTGCTGGGCTACGGTCCGGTAATGGATCTGAAGAGCCCATCTCCTGCCAAGATGATTCACCGCGGCGGCCGCATCCCAGCTCCGCTGCAGAGTCTGAAGAACTAGTGGATAGTGGATAGTGGTTAGTGGTTAGTAAAATTGCAAGAAGGTGTATCGCATTCAATAGCAATGCGATACACCTTCTTTTAGTTAATAAATTTCCGTACACGTTCCTGACCGTTCAGGACAAAGGCCTTAATATATTCGACATCCACCTGTTCCGTGATATCCGTTGGAATTTCCGCTATGCACTTCGCAATCATTTCTTCGGTGATTGTTGGAAGATTCATCTCCCTGAGCATCTTCTTCGCCTCTTCGCAATCCGCTAAGAAGTCTTCCAGAAATCCCATCAGCCCGTCATGTTCTCGGGTCACATCCGAAGGATAACCGTTGGAAATTAATGCGATATTATTATCGTAGTTCGGCGCTAACGAAAGAATTTTCCCCGTTTCCACATCTCGAAGAAGTCCAAAGTTCCCCGTATGCCGGTCCATGTTGAAGCAGATGGAATCCATCCAAATCAGCTGCAAATACTGCTTCGCGATGTTCGGAGATATTTCCTGCAGTTGTTGGAAGCAGGTTGAATAATCATCATCTTCCCCCGTCAACGAAGACATGGGCTCAAAGGTCACCGCACCAGCTTCGGTGAAATCCCGGGTGCGAATATACTGTCCATCCATTTCGTAATAGGCCATTGGGAAACCCAACTTTTCTCCTAGCCGACATATGAAGAGCTCCGAGAAATATTCTCTCCCATTTCCGCTCTTGTACATCCACCAGTCTCCATTCAGTAGTTTCCAGCATTTCTCAAAGCTTCCGATATTCGTCAGCTCCGGTGTCCGTGACGGTTTGTTGGAAAAACTATCCGGATCTCCCCGAAGTGCTAACTCCGAGAAGTCGTTCTCCTTGAAGCAGATCTCATCATAACTTAGGCTCTCCCCCTGCCGCTGAAACCAGTATCGATCCGTAATGGTGGCTCCGTTCACCGCCAAAGAAATTGCCGCATCATCCGCTGTTCGAAGACGAAGCGCTCTCTTGAGAAGACGCGAATTCCGACGATGAGAATCGATGGCCCGGGAAGCCAGCCAGCCTTCCACATCCCCCGTCCGCTTCAGATATAGAGGAAGCAATTCTTCTCGGGAATCCGTGATGATTCCATCCTGAACCATTGCAATCACCTGGTCTTCCAGCATCAAAGTTCCTGTGATTTTCCCAAGTTCCACTATCGCATCCTCCCTTCTATCCATCTCGTTTTTCTATCTTATAGGCTACATTATACCCTATTTCTGTACAGATGGGAAACGGGAGGATTCATTGAAAATTTCTTTTACCGGGAAATTATGATAAGCATTACGTTAATTTAATGATATCTCGATACAAGCATCTGTATTTTTCGACCTTCTTATCCACATGCCAGTGTCCGAAAAACCATTCTTTGTACCCCAACCTCTCTGCAACATGATTCAGATACTCCTGCAACGGTTCTTCTCCAGGGTGCATACTTGTCACCAGCTGGCGGGCCACAGACCCAGGGCAGGTGTGCGTCAGCACGTAGTCCACCTGCCAGTTATTCTTACCCAGATTCGATATACCCTCTTCATATTCGAAATTCGTTGGCATCTCCTGCGGCCACCACGAAACGCCTGGCTGCCTCCAGAATTTATCGATGCTGTTCCCTCCTCCGAAGGTAAAGAAGGTACGCCCCTCGATTTCAAACACCTGTCCTCGGCATAAATGAAAAATGCTTTCGGAAATGTGATGAACCCTGCCGCCATTCCAGTATGACTCTGGATATTTCTCCAGCAAATCAAAGTTCTCGTGATTTCCATCAATCCACAGTGTGGTAACCGGAAGGTTTTCCAATATTCTATGCACGTCTTCATCGTCGACCTGATTCCAAAGTATCCCCGCATCCCCGAGAATAATTAGATAATCCTGCTTTGATAATTTGTCATCGAATTCAAAACGCTCCGTCAGTCTTCCGATATCCAACATGCCGTGTGTATCGCCCGTCAAGTAGATTGCCATGGCTATAACTCCGTCCATTCTCGAACTTTGTCTTCAAACTTCTTCTCGTCTTCTGTAAAAATATACGGCGCGTATTCCCTATATCCATCCGGCCGGCTGATGGTCATGATTTCAATACCTTTTCCGGAAACCTTCTCGCTTAACGCATGGGAAAATTCTGCCAACTCTTTTCCGTGTTTCATTTCTAGCGCATAGCATCCACCTGTGTCTGTGCGTTTTGCTATCAAATAAGCCATTCGTATTTCCTCCTTCATGGAATATGTGTGATTTCGCAGAATTTCAGTGGCTAGTAGATAGTGGTTAGTGATTAGTGTGCATTGGATAGTATTTGGTAATGATTTGCTCCAGATAACGCGAGTGCTTACCGTCTCGCTCCCCCAGACTCTTCGCTTGTCATCCTTACGATACACATACATGCTGAGACCTTCTAGATGCAGGATATTCCGAAGGACGGAGCCTGCAGATTTGTAGTTGATAGTGATTAGTGGTTAGTGGTCAGTGTGTTTCGCACACTATTCACTAACTGCTGCCCACTGACAACTAATCTAGTGGATAGTGGTTAGTGTGGGGGATGCTCTGATTCAGACAGGATGCATATCTGCACTTTCGTGCCCCTCGCTTCTTCGCTTGTCATCCTTACGATACACACACATGCTGAGACCTTCTAGATGCGGAATCTTCCGTAGAACCAATTACGCAGATAGAAGGTCTCAGCTTTTCTCAATCCCTCATAGGGGGAGTCGCAACTTTTACACTCTAGGGCAAGAAGAACAGAACGAAGCCGTGTCAATCCCTCATAGGGGGAGTCGCAACGTTCTCACCACGG
>JBNMGJ010000071.1:0-8807 GCA_050872185.1 Mogibacterium sp. | reverse complement strand
TTGTGGGCCTGAAGGGTTTCGTATTCAAGACCAGAACCGACGAGGTGTCCATCCACACTCAGGAACTGACCCTTCTGTCTAAGTCTCTGCAGGTGCTGCCGGACAAGTGGAGTGGCCTCCAGGACATCGATCAGCGTTACCGTCAGCGTTACGTAGACTTGATAATGAATGAAGACGTTCGTAAAACATTCTACGACCGTGCCACCATCGTTAAGACGGTTCGTGAGGTGCTGGAAGAGGATTACGGATTCCTGGAAGTGGAGACACCTGTTCTTCAGACTATTGCAGGCGGTGCCAACGCGCGTCCTTTCAACACTCACCACAATGCACTGGACTTTGACCTGAAGCTCCGCATCTCCCTGGAGCTTCCGCTGAAGAGACTGATCGTCGGAGGCCTGGACCGGGTCTATGAGCTGGGTAAGGTATTCCGTAACGAGGGAATGGACAAGAACCACAGCCCAGAATTCACATCCATGGAAGCTTACATGGCATATGGAAACCTGGAAAATATGATGGATCTGATGGAACAGATTGTCTACAAGTGTGCCATGGCAGTGAACGGAACGCCAATCATCACGTATGAAGGCAAGAGTTTCGATGTAACTCCACCGTGGAACAAGATTGACATGACGGAAACCGTTATCAAGGTAACCGGCATTCCATTCGACAAGATTGATTCCGATGAAGAGGCACAGGCTGCTGCCATCAAGTACGGAATGAATGAGGAAGACGTGAAGAGCTGGACCCGGGGTAAGATCATTGCAGAGATGTTCGAAGAATACTGTGAGGATCTGCCAGGACTGCTGGACGGACCGGTGTTCCTGACGGGACACCCGGTAGATGTATCTCCGCTGGCAAAGAAGGATCCAAAGGACCCGAGAATCACCCGTCGTTTCGAGGCATATATCAACGGTTGGGAACTTTCCAATGCATTCTCCGAGCTGAACGACCCAATCGATCAGTATGAGAGATTTGCAGAGCAGCAGCGCGAACTGGATTTGGGTATCGATGACGAAGCCCATCCAATGGACAAGGATTACGTCAACGCACTGGAAATCGGACTGCCGCCAACTGGCGGTATTGGCATCGGAATCGACCGACTGGTAATGCTGATTACCGATTCCACCACCATCCGTGACGTACAGCTGTTCCCGGTTATGAAGCCAATCGACTAATTGCATTGCGAAGGCAATGCGATTAGGGTCGCAGAAAGCGCAAACGGGTTTGCGCCTGCGACGATTGGCGAATGCAGCGGAACTCAAATCTTGACCGATTGGGAAATTGGGAAAATTTGAGTGGAGTCGCGAAGGTAAGAACCAGAACTAGCATGCTCCGGAGGAGCGAAGATATAAGGAGAGGAGGCTGCCGCATTGCGACAGCCTCCTTTCTTCGGGATCAACAACGCGCAATCCGCTAGAAAATGGATGAATGTGACCGTGGTGTGATATGTTGGCGGCGCAACCTCTGTAATGCCGGAAATTGGAGATCGAGGCGCCAACTTTTTTTCCAGAAAGAGCATAGGGCGCGCATTGATTATGAAAACATGGCGGAAAACGTCCCGAAATGCTAAGATTCAGCCATGGTAATGGGTCTATGATTTGTAAAAGTAGAAAATCGTTGGCGGAAGACGGCCGGGAAAATCTGTAGTTGCGTACGGATGCCGCCAACGTTTCATGTCACGGTCACATTGACCTTCCCTCACAGATTTAACCTGTTGGTATGAAATGAAGGGACAGACGAGACAAGGAAGGAGAGAACATAATGAACTGTATCGTGGTTGGACTGGGAGGTTTCGTGGGAGCGGTCTGCCGGTACCTCATTGGATTGCTTCCGGTGGAGACGACCAATGGGTTTCCCATCAAAACACTTTTGATTAATATCGCCGGTGCATTTCTGATTGGCCTGGTGGTTGCCTTTGGAAGTAAGAAGGACTGGAATCCACAGTTGGTTCTGTTCTTGAAGGTGGGTTTCTGTGGGGGCTTCACCACGTTCTCGTCCTTCGCGCTAGAGACTGATCAACTGATGAGCCGAGGGCATACGGGGCTGGCGGCTTTGTATATCGTTCTAAGCATGGTACTTTCCGTTCTCGCGGTGATACTCGCACAGATGTTAGGGATGAGAACGGGACAATAGGCATCGCAACAGCCGGTTGCTTGGTTCGGCAGATAACGAGAGAAAAGCCGTTATACTGTCGGAAAACGAAATTTTTTCTTACGAAAGCCTTGATATACTACGCATATCAAGTAAGTGCATCTCTTGACAGAGATACACTTACTAAACAATCATCTATGGAAAGATTATAAACGTAGGAGTTGAGGGCTATGAAAGTGAGAAGAAGATGTGTTATTATGACGGTGGTTCTATCATTGATCATTAGTTGTTCAATCTCAGCATTTGCTGACGAAGTAGCAACTTAGTGGAAATGCGAAAGCAGGTCAGGGCTTTTTGAAAAAGGAGGCACGTGGAAAGAGGGTGTTAGAACCTATACTAATGGAAAAAAGACGGATAGAATGGCTTGCAATATTAAAAGAAAATTTAGCAGTACCTATTCTGGAGAATTAAAGGTATCTATTCCAAGTCTTGAAAGTTATGCAATGATGCACTACAAAATAAATAAAACGAAAAGCGTAAGTGTTAAATATTCGACTAGTATGAAAAATAAGAAAAAAGGAACTTGGGTTATAGAGTTTCGCCCGATATATAATTGCCGAAACGTGGTTCAGCGGAAATATCAGAAAGTCGACAAACAGTGGAGAAAGACGAAGACAACCAAAAAGGTAATGACAAAGGATTACAAAACCATATCGTATCGTGTTCGTCGGATATCCGCGAAAAATATATCTTAAAAAATGTTAACGGAGGCGTGATATGATTCGACGTGGTATTCGTTTTCCTGTAATCCTAGTTGTGATGTTATCGACTTTGATTAGCTTTACAGCGTGTGGAAAAAAAGATTACACATACAACATTGGTGTTGTCGGAAGCGGAAGCAAATATACTGCGCAGGTTGAGATAACTAATGGAAAATGGAGTGATCTCACAAAAGATCAAAAGGATGACGTAGTAGATGAATGTATAGATACGGTAAATCTATCATCCGATATGGATGATAAGCAATTTAGGCTGGCGGGCTTCGATAAAACAACAAAGGAGCAAATATTTACATACGATAGTAAGACACAGAAAACGAAATTCAGCGAATAAGTAACCCATGTACAGCAACAGCCGGTTGCTTGGTTCGGCATGATCCCTCTGATATGATAACCTCACAAGGAGGTGCTATCGTATGGAAACTAAAGAAATCATATACAGACTTCGCACGCAGAATGGAATGTCCCAAGATGAGCTGGCGGATAAAGTATTTGTAACACGTCAAGCGGTTTCTCGCTGGGAGAATGGTGAGACGGTGCCGAATACGGAGACGTTGAAATTGCTGTCCGGTGTGTTTGAGGTCTCCATCAACACGTTGCTCGGTTCCCCAAGAAAGCTAATCTGCCAGTGTTGCGGTATGCCGCTAGAGGACGACGGGATTATCGGCCGCAACCGCGATGGCACGATGAATGAAGATTACTGCAAGTGGTGTTACGCAGATGGGACATTCACCTATAATAGCATGAACTAGTTGATTGGCGTTTGCGTTCAGAACATTGTGAGAGATAATTTTACCGAGAAACAAGCCCGAACATACATGGAAAAGTTGCTTCCTACGCTGGATTATTGGAAACATTACGAGAAACTCAGCGATGATGGAGAATTCGAGGCCTTCAAGCAACAAGTCATCGAAGAAATCAACGCGTTGAACATTCCCGGACTTCCGAAAATACGCAAGTTGAATGCCCTTGTTGGCAA
Organism: Mogibacterium sp.; assembly: GCA_050872185.1. Lineage (GTDB taxonomy): Bacteria > Bacillota > Clostridia > Peptostreptococcales > Anaerovoracaceae > Mogibacterium_A. The sequence continues at coordinate 4,958 of JBNMGJ010000071.1, read as the reverse complement.
GTATGTGAACCTGGAATATGAGTTGCCGAACGGTGCCAAGGTTCAATTCCTGGATGACAATCGGACTTACCTTGGGAATCAAATGGACTGCGAGTTCGGCGGAGAACGATGCTTTGGCATACTTGCGGACATGGATTTTCTGTTAATCTGCACGTACGAGAAAGATGGAAAGAATCCGGAATTGATTCTATATAAGAAGAGATAACATGAAGCGGTAAAAACAAGAGGCCGGTGCATTCGAGGCGAATGCACCGGCCTCTCTTTGCGTGAGCGCTAAGTATGTCCGATGAGAATCAATTTTCTATGTGCATTACGCGATTTGGTCACAGAAATCCCTCGCCGGTTGGCGAACATCGGCTGAAACCGGGAAAGTTCGCCAACCGGCGCTCCGATCGTTTGTCTTATTCCATGATTTCAATGTTCCTATTGTTACTGTTCAGCTTGACAAGGATAAATCCATGAGTTAGAATACTCTTACCCAAGTTAGCTTTAGCTAACTGTGAAAGCGGGACGAACGTGCAAGCAGAATGCACACGTAAGCAAACCATTTGCACAGACAGAAACGCCGTCTATAGCTAACGGAGGAACAGATTTAACTTGAAGAGGAGGAAGAATGAAAGGAAAATTAGGAAGATTGCAATCCCTTATTCTTTCATTACTGGTGATTGCCACCATGGCAGTTACGCCGGTAATGGCAGATGAGGCAAAGGAAGCACCATCGGAGGTGAAAAGCGCAACGGTAAGCGGTTTCAGCCCGGAGACCTTGAACCTGGAGTTTTCGGACACTACGTGGATGGAAAAAATCAATTCCGTAACCGTTAACGATGATGCATATACCAAGGGTTCCATTGGGTGGGGAACCAGCGGAAAAATTTGGGAAGTCGGCAATGTCACCGGCGCCTACGGATCCTACAAGGCCCTCAAGATTGTGAACCCGTCGAAGTATCCGGCAACCATTAAGATAGCTGCAGAGGGATACAAGAACCTCACCGTCAAGGTCACCAAGAAAGGGTACGATTACAGCGGAGAGATTCTTCCCGAGGAGGAATCCACTTATACTGCAACTGCAGCAGCAACGGAGCACGGAAGCATCTCCCTCAGCAGTACAGAGAAAATCAAAGAAGGAGATACTGTAACCGTAACCGCAACGCCGGATGAGAACTATGAACTCACAGCCCTTACCGTCACTGGTGAAAGCGGTAAGACTGTGGATGCGACCAAGGCATCCGATTCACAGAACACATACACCTTTGCCATGCCGGCAGAGAATGTGACGGTGAAAGGTACTTTTACCGAGAAGGCAAAGCCGGTTACCAAGAAGATTAATTTGGACCAGGTCAGCATGGGAATGGATTTCTTTGGCAATGACTGGGAGATGTCCTTCAAGAATGCCGATGGTTACGTGAAGGCCATCACCAAAGTTCAGGTGAACGGAACGGAGTGGGAACAGAAGTCCTACAGCGTGTCCAGCGGAGGCCAGTATCGCAAGTACAATGACGATAATAAGTTGACTTTTGCGGCAAAAGAATTCAGCTCCAGCCCAGAGATTCCGGTTCTGAAGAGCGGCGACGTGATTACCATCTCCGCAGACGGATACGAAGATCTGACCATGAAGCTGGTCATCGACAAGGACGGCAAAGCCACTCTGACCGAGGATGATGGCCAGGGAGATCCTTACGAACTTCTGGTGAAGATTGAGGGATCCTTCGAGGCGGCCATCATCGGCCAGAAGAACTACGACGGTGTGTCCAGTGCCAGCGTCAGCGGTTCCTCCAGCAATAAGAATAGCTCGGTAAAAGTATACGGCGCCCTGGTCAAGAAGGGTTCCCAGCCGGCAGATTCCGATTGGGAGGAGCTGGACAATGCATCGAAAATCAGCCTGAACGGCAGCAAATGCAAGGTGAGTATCGTTCCGGATACCGAGAAGGGAACCGCCAAAGACAGCGACAGTGGCATGCAGGGAGTCTACATGACCACCAGCAGCAGCCTGACGCTGAATGGAACTCCGAAGGATGCAGGATCCTACCTGGTATCCGTGTCCATCGAAGACAATCAGGGCCGCACTGCAGTCAGCAATGTGCTGCCTTTCCGGGTGTACTCCGGAGAGGAGACTTTGGCAAATCAGCTGAAGACGGAGAATTTCAAGAAATATGACAGTGGCCTTTATGCCTGGGATATTATGGAGCCATGGGCCATTAAGAATTTCGGAAGCAACGTAGAAGGCGAAGAGAACAGCGTCCGGGTTCCGGAGAAGCTGGAAGCTTGGTTTGGTTCTCACGAAAGCGGAACGTACGGATATCTGGGTTACGACATTCCGTGGAAGAATGTGCAGAGCGGGTACATTCCGCAGACCCTTTATATCCCGAAGGGTTGTGATTTGACCCTGACCAACATGGAAATCCTCAGCAGTGTTCGAATTGTTGTAGAGGACGGGGGTAAACTGACCCTTTCCGATTCTGTAGTTCAGGGAATTATCGATGTGCAGAAGGGTGGAACCTTCTCCATGAACTATGATTCTTTCAATAAGAAGTTCACCACCGGATCCTCCATCTGTGGTCAGCTCCGCCTGGAGGATGGTGCGATTCTGGAAAACGCAGCTATCTACTCCCACGCCAACTATCTGGCTAATGGAGATTTGACAGACCGTAACACCACCGATGCAGTTGTTTCCGCCAACGGAAATGTGACCATCAAAGGACAGGTGTTCATCAAAGGCGATGCGGACGGGGACGGCAAAGGTCAGACTGCCCTCAAAGTGAACGGAACACTGAACCTGGCAGATGATGCGGTTCTGGTCGCTACCGGCGGAGAAGGCATGATTAACGAAAACGACGGTGGAACCGCCATTGACTTGGTAAGTGGAAGTACCATCACTGGAAACGGAAAGCTGGTTGCCATTGGCGGAAAGACTTTCTGGGGCAACGGCGGAGACGCGGTAACCGGCAACGGAACCATCAGCACTTCCAAGGCTTATCTGCAGGGAGCTACTGCAAGCAAGGCAAAGAACCGAGAGGCCGGCAAAGCCACGAACGATACCATTACGGTAAAAACAACTGACCGCCACGTTAAGGACGGCCAGGTCAGCGAAAAGTACGGTACCGATGACGAGCTCAGCGATTTGTATTGGAAGGAAGGAATTGACGCAACTCCACCACTAGACAAGTACGTGACGGAGAAGACCACGGACCCGACGGATCCAAGCGAGCCGACCAATCCAAGTGAACCAAGCAATCCATCGGAGCCGTCCAATCCAAGCGAACCAACCAATCCATCGGAACCAACGACTCCGACAAATCCATCGGGTTCCACCGACGGTACGAAGGATAAGGTCAAGACCCCGGCTCAGACTGGGGCGGACAAGAAAGCTTCAGAGAACATGAAGAAGGCGAAGAAAACCGCCACATCCAACACTCCGAAAACTGGAGATGAGGCGAACCTGTACTTCTGGATTATTCTGGCAATCGCCGCAGGTGGCGCACTGGCTGGAAGACAGATTGCGGTTAGAAAGCGGAAATAGCGGAATCGGTGTGGGAAGAAATCGTTGCTAAGAATTCTTCGGAATATGCTTCAAAGGCATACATATACCGAACAAATCAAGTATTAGATATAGTCTGATTTCTCATCTATAATATAGGTGCAGAGCCGGAAACCTCCGGACTGCACCTGTATTTTTTTAGCAAAAAACTAAATGGAGGATATACATGCATCAGATGAAATATCGGAAGCTGCCTCACGGCGGTGAGAAAATTAGCATTATCGGCTTGGGAACCAGTTCGATTCAGGCCTGTAGCGAGAAGGAGATTACGGAGACAATCGAATACGCTCTGGAGCGGGGAGTGAATGTCTTCGACATGGCCTCGGCGGAGGCAAAACCTTTCGCCGCCTACGGCAAAGCGCTGGAGGGAAACCGGGCGAAGACGTATTTGCAAATTCACTTTGGGGCGAACTACGCCACCGTAAGCTACGGCTGGACCACCAACCTGGACACCATCAAACGGTCTGTGGATTGGCAGCTTCGGAATCTTCGAACGGATTATATTGACTTTGGCTTTATCCACTGCATTGACGAGGCGGAAGATCTGCGGAAGGTGGAGAAAGCCGGTGTCATTCGCTATATTGAGGATTTAAAACGCCAAGGCGTGGTCCGCCACATCGGCCTTTCCACTCACACGCCGGTGCTGGCGAACCAGGTGCTGGATATGGGAATTCTGGATATGATGATGTTCAGCATCAATCCAGGGTATGACTACCGTCATGGAGCCTACGCCATCGGAGAAGTGGACGAGCGCATGGCACTGTACCGCCGGTGTGAAAAGGAGGGCGTGGGTATTTCCGTCATGAAAGCCTTCAGCGGCGGTCAGTTGCTGGATGCGAAAACCTCGCCGTTCGGTGCGGCACTGACGGAGCATCAGTGCATTCAGTACGCCCTGGACAAGCCGGGAGTTCTCACCGTGCTTCCAGGAATCCGAGGCAAAAAGGACCTGGACCGGATTCTGGGATTCCTAGACGCCACCCCAGAAGAGCGGGATTACTCGGTTATCGGCAGCTTTGCCCCTTCCGAAGCCGCTGGAAAGTGCGTCTACTGCAACCACTGCAAGCCATGTCCGGTGGGCCTGGACGTGGGCCTCATCAACAAATACTACGATCTGTCTCGAGCAGGGGATTCGCTAGCGCGGGATCACTACCGGAATCTGGAGAAGAACGCTTCCGATTGCATTGAGTGCGGCCATTGCAACCACCGCTGCCCGTTTCAAGTGGACCAGATGACTCGGATGAAGGAAATGGCAGAGTATTTCGAGGGGAAATAGGTGCTTCCGGTAAAAATAGCCATCTGTTGCATAGAATTCCGGCGGATTCTTGCAGAGACGTTGGCAAATAGAAAATCAAATCGGAAAAGGGGAAGGCAGTCGCACGGAGGCGTGCGACTGCCTTCGTTATGCATTGCGCCAGTTTCGTTC
>JBNMGJ010000035.1:0-12684 GCA_050872185.1 Mogibacterium sp. | reverse complement strand
GTTCAAGTGAAAACGACGAATTATTCATACAAAAACACTCCGCATTCTTTACCTTTGGCGGAGTGTTTTTGTGTGCATAATTATCTACTTCTTCACCCAATCCGGTAGCTCCGGCAGGTCTGTTTCATCCAAGTTGTGCTGATGCAGAAGATCAATCAGTTCCAGGAGTTCATCTTTCTTGGAATCCAGGGTCTTAAGGGTCAGTTCTGGATTTCGCGTCTTCTCTGCCCGGTACTCATCCATCATGCTGGAGAAAATATCCGACGTAGGAATCGGCGTGTAGACGATGGCATTGGCGCCGGCTTCGATGGTGCGCTGGATGGACTCGTCGGTTTTTCCACCGCTGGCAATGATGGGAACCTTCGGATATTTCTGCCGGATTTCTCGGACCACATCCGAGGTGTTTTTACCGGCGGCAACATTGAGAATTGTAGCCCCTGCATCCAGCCTTTCCTGGATGCCCTCTGCACTGATGACTGTGGAGATGATGGGAATATCGATGACTCGCTTGATTAGACTGATGTTGGTGTTGCTCATGGGGTTGTTGACCACCACACCGAAAGCCCCTTGGGCTTCAGCGTCCTGTGCGATGTAGACGGAGCGAAGTCCTTTGGTGGTGCCGCCGCCTACGCCTACAAAGACCGGAATGGAGGAGGCATTAATGATGGCCTCGGAAATCACCTGCTGCGGGGTGAAAGGGTATACCGCCAACACCGCATCTGCGTCACAGTTCCGAATGATGGCGATGTCTGTGGAGAAGATTAGGGAGCGGATTTTCCGCCCCAGAACGATGATACCGGAAGCTTCTTGGATGACTTCCGGCAGTTCCACTGAGTGAGCACGCAATGTGCCGGTAATTCTTGGAATGGATTCTTTCATGGTGAATCTCCCTTCTTGCGCTTAGTTCGTTGTCAATTTCTCTGTAAAAGAAGCCGCGGATCAGGATCCGCGGCGAATGGTTCGTAGGAATAATCCGTCTTTTCAGATGGGCTTATTATACACGAAAGAAAGGAAGGCTTAAATAACGATTTGTGGAGTTTTGATGAAAATAAATAGCACAAACGTGTTCGAAAACGCATAGAGCTATCACAAATTCAAATAATACATTCTCGATATCCGCAAGTACAAATTCCTGTTAATTCGTTAAATAATAATCGGTATTTGTTATACTTATAGGGTTCGATTTCCGTATAACGGAAGCAGGTAGTGTCGAACGGAAAAGTGTTATTTAGGAGGGACATTAGAAATGAATGCAATTATTGTGATGAAGGCACTTTGCATCATCGGAATTATTTTTACCGCAATTCTGCTGATGAGAAGTGTTCCGAAGATTCGTGCAACAGAAGAAGGACAGGCAAGATGGGAGAAGGAAAAGAAACACACCGTGTACAATTCCATCGTTGCTTTTGTGGCAAACTTCCTGGATGTACTGGGCATTGGATCCTATGCGACATCTACGGGTGCGTATAAGATTAAGGGTTCGGTAGATGATATGTACATCCCAGGAACACTGAACGTAGGAGATACCATTCCAGTACTGATTGAGGCGTTCCTGTTCTTTGGATTTGTAGAAATTGATAAGCTGACCCTGGTTTCCATGCTGCTGGCCATGATTGTAGGTTCCAAAGTAGGAGCTAACGTGGTAAGTAAGCTGGATGTCGAGAAGATTCGTCTGGGCATGGGTGTCGGTCTGCTGGTGGTAGGCGTGGTAATGGCGCTGAAGCAGCTGCAGATTGGACCGTTCGGAATGGTTGGAATGGCAACCGGTATCTATGGAATCAAGCTGGTGGTTTCCGTAATCATCGAATTCGTTCTGGGTGCTTTAATGACCATTGGTGTGGGTGCTTATGCGCCGACTTTCGCGCTGGTATCCATGATGGGAATGAACGTACAGTCTGCTTTCCCGATTATGATGGGTGGATGTGCATTCCTGATGACATTCGGAGCAGGTCCGGAGTTCATCAAGACCGGTCGTTACGACATGATTGCCACCATTACCAATGCCACATTTGGATCCTTGGGTGCAATTATTGCCTACCTCTTTGTGAAGAGCGTGCCACTAACCATCCTGCTCTGGATTGTGGTTGCTGTGGTATTCTACACAGCCATCATGTTCATCCGTGACTACATGAAGAGCCGTGAGCCGAAGGCAAAGGCAAAGTCTGTAGTAGCCGAGGAGAAGTAGCGGTAAAAGAACTTTCCGAAAGGGTTGTACTGTTTCCGAAAGAATAATATAATAGTAGAAAAGAAGAGGCGTTCCACAGGGAATGCCTCTTTTCCATATAGGAAGCAATGAACACAGGAGGTAGAATGGGAATTCAACGCGTGAATTTTGAACAGGCCAAAGAACTGATGGACACCTACAATAATCTGGTGATTGCCGATGTTCGGGAGGAAGAGGAATACATTACGGGACACGCAGAAGGAGCGGAGCTTCTTCCCATGTCGGAGCTTTCCGAAGAAACAGCGGAGGATCTGATTCCGGAGAAAGACACCCCAGTATTGGTGTACTGCCGTACTGGTCGCCGAGCTCACAATGCGGCGGCCATGCTGGAGAGCTATGGTTATACGAGAATTTACGATGTGGGAGGCTTGGCAGGCTGGCCTTACGGGTTGGAATGGTAGAAAGGAGTGTTACTATGGAATTTATGGAAGAACGCATTCGAAAGGATGGCAGAGTGAAGGAAGGCGGTGTCCTCAAGGTGGATACCTTTCTGAATCATCAGATTGATGTGAAGTTAGTACGGCAGATTGCAAAGGCGTTAAAAGAACACTTTGGCGATGCAGGGGTGACCAAAGTGGTGACCATCGAAGCGTCGGGCATTGCCATTGCCAGCATTACGGCAGAGGAGTTCGGTGTGCCAATGGTCTTCGCCAAGAAATCCAAGAGCAAGAACCTGGATGCCAACGTGTACCGCTCCCAGGTCTATTCTTATACTTACGACCGATTCTACGACATTGTGGTGAACGTCAATGCGCTGGGGGAAGAGGATAGGGTGCTGTTAGTGGATGATTTCCTAGCCAACGGCCAGGCCATGCACGGACTTCTGGATATCTGTGACCAAGCCGGAGCGGAAGTGGCGGGAATTGGAATCTGCATTGAGAAATCCTTCCAGCCGGGAGGTCAGACCCTTCGGGATGAAGGTTACGATGTGTGCAGCATGGCCAAGGTGAAGAGCCTGGAAAATGGTCAGGTGAAATTCGAATAAATTGAGTTCTATGCATAAAAAATAACGATATTTTATGGAATTGAATCACAAAATTTGGTAAAATAAAACATACGTTATCGTGAATCTAGGAGGTTATGGATATGAAAACTGATGTACAGATCGCTCAGGAAGCGACGATGAAGCCAATTACGGAGATTGCAGCCCAGCTGGACATCTCAGATGACGAATTGGAATTATATGGTAAATACAAGGCGAAGATTCACACCGATGTGCTGGATCGTCTGAAGGATAAACCCAACGGCAAGTTAGTGCTGGTGACCGCCATTAACCCAACACCTGCAGGAGAAGGAAAGACCACCACCAATGTGGGTCTGTCCATGGCCCTGAATAAGCTGGGAAAGAAGACCATCACCACGTTAAGAGAGCCGTCCCTAGGACCGTGCTTCGGAATCAAGGGCGGTGCCGCTGGTGGCGGCTATTCTCAGGTGGTGCCGATGGATGACATCAATCTGCACTTCACCGGAGATTTCCATGCTATCACTTCTGCCCACAATCTGCTTGCAGCGATGCTGGACAACCACATTCACCAGGGAAATAAGCTAGACATCGTTACCAAGAAGATTGTCTGGAAAAGAGTCTTGGACATGAACGACCGGTCCCTCCGCCATATCATCGTGGGCCTGGGAAAGAAAGGGGACGGCGTCATGAGAGAAAGCGGTTTCGACATTACCGTGGCTTCGGAAATCATGGCGATTCTGTGCCTGGCAACGGATATTGAGGATCTCAAAGCTCGCCTTTCCCGCATGGTGGTGGCATACAACAGCAAGGGAGAAGCGGTAACCGCTGGAGATTTGGAAGCCACCGGTGCAATGGCTCTTCTTCTGAAGGACGCCATCAAGCCGAATCTGGTGCAGACTCTGGAGAACACACCGGCCATCATTCACGGCGGACCTTTCGCCAACATCGCCCACGGTTGCAACTCGGTGATGGCCACTCAGACCGCCCTTAAGCTGGGAGATTACGTGGTAACCGAGGCCGGATTCGGTGCGGATCTGGGTGCAGAGAAGTTCTTCGACATCAAGTGCCGTTATGCTGGACTCAAACCAGACGTGGCTGTGGTAGTCGCTACCGTACGTGCCCTCAAGATGAACGGTGGCGTGGCCAAAGACAACCTGAGTGAGGAGAACCTAGATGCCCTTCGGGCAGGCTCTGCCAACCTGCTTCGCCATCTGGACAACATTGCGAAGTACGGCGTTCCGGCAGTGGTTGCCATCAACCGATTCCCAACGGATACGGAAGCGGAACTGGATCTTCTCAGAGAACTTTGCAAAGAGAAGAATATCGATGTGGTACTCTCGGAAGTATTCGCAAAGGGAAGTGAAGGCGGTCTGGACCTGGCCAAAGAAGTCATCAACATCTGTGAGAACCAGAAATCCGATTTCCACGTTCTCTACGATGTGAACGATTCCATCGAAGACAAGATGAACACTATTGCAACGGAAATCTATGGTGCAGAGGGGGTTGATTTTACCGCAGATGCCATCAAGCAGGTACGGGAGATGGAGAAACTGGGACTGGATCACCTGCCAATCTGCGTGGCAAAGACACAGTATTCCTTCTCAGACGACCCGAAGAAGCTGGGTGCACCGAAAGACTTCCGCATTACCGTGCGGGAGGTAAAGGTCTCCGCCGGTGCAGGCTTTATCGTGGCGCTCACCGGATCCATCATGACCATGCCGGGTCTGCCAAAGGTTCCGGCAGCCAACGGAATGGACATTCTGTCAGATGGAACCATTGTCGGCCTGTCTTAATTCAAATTAACGTAAAGAAAAGAGGACTGAGATTCATCTCGGTCCTCTTTTTGTAAAAGCAAATTTCTTTTTATATTCGATAAATCCGATTCTTGCTATCTGGTGCGATCGTCGCAGGCCGGTGCGCTGGTGTTGATTCTCGGGCAGCCGGACATGAAGTTGTCTACGTGGTTGCAGATGGCTTCAAAGGTCTCGTTGCTGATATCGTGCTCGATGTTGCAAGCGTCTTGATCGGCCGTTTCTTTGTCCACACCCAGCATGGTGAGGAACTGGGACAGCATCTCATGGCGGTCAAGAATTTTGCGGGCAATGGCCATACCGGAGTCCGTCAGAGTGATGAGTCCATCGTTGTTCATCTCGATGTAACCGTTCTCCCGAAGGCGCTTAGTAGCGTAGGATACGCTTGGCTTGGTGACGTTCAGATGTTTTGCAATATCAATGGAACGGATGTAACCGTTGGCTTCCTTGAGCATTAACATAGTTTCCAGATAATCTTCGGATGATTTCCTTATCTCCATTGTGGTGAATCCTCCTGTTCTTCATACATGATTTATAGTTAAGAATAGCACAAAAACACGGATAAAACAAGGCGAAGGGAGAAATAAGTTTAAGAACTCTAACCCGAACTGGCATTTCCGGCGGTGTGGAGAGGGATGAATGGTTTTTTTTAGCAGAGACATGGAAAGCACAAATCAATACAAAATTTTTTTCGTAAAGTTTAAACATTAGAGTTGACTAACCGCGAGGTGGTGGGTATACTAAGTGTACAAGAAAGGTAAACTATTCCAATTGAGTATAATTAAAACGAAAGTGAGGAAAAAGATTATGAGCAAATGGGTATGTCAGGTATGCGGATACGTTCACGAGGGAGATCAGCCACCGGAAGAATGTCCGGTATGCCACGTAGGCAGCGATAAGTTCGTAAAGCAGGACGAGGAAATGAGCTGGGCCGCAGAGCACGTTGTAGGTGTTGCACAGGGCGCTAGCGAGGACATCATGGCAGATCTTCGTGCAAACTTCGAGGGCGAGTGCAGCGAAGTGGGTATGTATCTGGCAATGGCAAGAGTGGCTCACAGAGAAGGATATCCAGAAGTGGGTCTGTACTATGAGAAGGCCGCTTACGAAGAAGCAGAGCACGCTGCGAAGTTCGCAGAGCTTCTGGGTGAGGTTGTTACCGACAGCACCAAGAAGAATCTGGAGATGAGAGTAGCTGCAGAGAACGGTGCGACAGCTGGCAAGGTAGACCTGGCAAAGAGAGCAAAAGCTGCGAACCTGGATGCCATCCACGATACTGTACACGAGATGGCTCGTGACGAAGCACGCCACGGCAAGGCATTCAAGGGCCTGCTGGAGAGATACTTCGGCTAAGTCCACTCGGGGCTCCATGCGATAAGATGAATTATAGAAAACAGCGAACTGGAAAGAAGTCCGGTTCGCTGTTTTTCTATGTATTAATTTCGTTATGTGCTTGACAAATATGTGACAGAATGTATAATTTAAGTGTGAGTAGACCGCGGTCTATAACATAGTCAGAAAGAGAGAAAGAACGATGCACGCCATTACAAATATACAGAAATTTTCAGTGCATGATGGTGATGGAATCCGGACAACGGTGTTCTTCAAGGGATGTCCCCTACACTGTGTTTGGTGTCACAATCCGGAGACTCAGAAGTACAAGCCGCAGATGCAGTTCGACAAGGCGAAATGCGTAGGGTGTGGTTTCTGTGCGAGAATCTGTCCGAATGATGCTATTACCATTGAAGAGGGCAAGGCGGTGACCAATCCGCTGAAGTGCATGCTTTGCGGAAAGTGCGTAAAGGCCTGTCCTTCCAGCATCCGTGATGTTCTGGGACACGAGCACGAAATCAAAGCTTTGGTAAAAGAACTTCTCAAAGATGAGATGTTCTACGAAGAATCCGGCGGTGGCGTAACCCTCTCCGGCGGAGAGGTTATGAGTGTGGATCCGGAGTACGTGCTGGCTTTGGCGAAAGAATTACACCGCCATGGCATTGACATCACGGTGGATACTTGCGGTGAAGCTCCGTACGAGAGATTCCAGGCTATGCTTCCTTATGTAAGCACATTCCTATACGATGTGAAGACCATGGATCCTGAGGTCCACAAGAAATACATGGGGGCGGACAACAAGCGCATTCTGGAGAACCTGTGCAGACTGAGTGCAGATGGCGCCAGAATCTATATCCGTATTCCGATGATCAAAGAAGTGAATGCCACGAAGGAAAACATCGGAGCAACCATTCAGTTCCTTAAGGAAAAGAACATCCACGTTGCTCAGGTGAACCTGCTTCCGTATCATGATACGGGCTGCAGTAAGTATCCGAGAGTGGGAATGACATACGAAGGGGCGGACCTGCACGCACCGGACAAGGAAGAAATGCAGGAATTTGTAAGTATGTTCAAAGATGCGGGTTATGCGAATACCAAGATTGGAGGTTAAGAAATGGCAAAGCGCGGAATGAACGAAAGAATCCAGAGACTGAGAGAACAGAGCGTTACCACACCGGTTCACATCGATCTGGAGAGAGCGAAAATCGAAACAGATTTCTACAAGGAAAACGATGGAAAGTATTCCATCCCGGTAATGAGAGCCATGACGCTTCTGGAGTACTTTTCCAAGAAGACCCTGTATTTCGGTGATGATGAGCTGATTCTGGGTGAAAAGGGAAAGAACCCACAGGCTTCTCCAACATTCCCAGAGCTGTGCTGCCACAGTGAAGAGGATATGAAGGTTATGAGCGAAAGAGACCTGGTATCCTTCCACACCACAGAAGAAGATCGGAAACTGCAGGCTGCCGAGATTATTCCTTTCTGGAAAGGCAGAACCATCCGTGAGAAACTGCTGTCCAGAATGACACCGGAATGGCATGACTGCTATGAAGCAGGAATGTTCACCGAGTTCATGGAACAGCGTGGCCCGGGACATACATGCGGTGGAGAGCAGGTGTTCACTACCGGTTATCTGGATTACAAGGAAAAGATTAAGAAGAGCATGGATGCACTGGATTGGATGAATGATCCAGAAGCATCGGATAAGATGGAAGAGCTGAAGGCCATGGATATCTGTTGCGACGCTGTCATTAAGCTGGGCGAAAGATATCACGAGATGGCAGTACAGAAGGCTGCAGAAGAGAAAGATCCGAAGAGAAAGGCGGAGCTGGAGCAGATGGCAAAGAACCTGGAAGTGGTTCCGGCGCATAAGCCGCAGACTTTCTGGCAGGCTATCCAGCAGTACTGGTTCACTCACCTGGCAGTAACCACAGAGCTGAACCCTTGGGATGCATTCAGCCCGGGCAGACTGGATCAGCACCTGAACCCATACTATGAAGCCGATGTAGAAGCGGGCATCCTGGACGACGAGCACGCACTGGAACTTCTGGAGTGCCTGTGGGTAAAATTCTACAATCAGCCAGCTCCGGTTAAGGTAGGAATTACGCTGAAAGAAAGTGCGACCTACACCGACTTTGCCAACATCAATACCGGTGGTGTAACACCGGATGGTAAGAACGGCGTCAACAATGTCAGCTACCTGATTCTGGACTGCATGGACGAGATGAAGCTGGTTCAGCCGAACTCCAACGTAACCATCAGTAAGAAAACTCCGCAGAAGTTCCTCAAGAGAGCCTGCGAGATTTCCAGAAAGGGTTGGGGACAGCCTGCATTCTACAACACCGAAGCCCAGATTATGGAGCTGATTAACGCAGGAAAGAGCCTGGAAGATGCCAGAAGAGGCGGATCCTCCGGTTGCGTTGAGACCGGTGCATGGGGAAGCGAAGCATACATCCTGACCGGATATATGAATATCCCGAAGATTTTCCAGCTGACACTGTTCAACGGATATGATGAGTACTCCGGCAAGCAGCTGGGACTGAAGCTGGGTTATGCGAAGGACTTCAAGACCTTTGATGAACTGTGGGATGCCTTCAAGAAGCAGCTGAAGCACTTCGTAGACATCAAGATTCGCGGAAACAACGTCATCGAGCGTCTCTATGCAGAAGAGATGCCGGCACCATGCCTGTCTGTTGTAACCAACGATTGCATCAGCAATGCCAAGGATTACAATGCAGGTGGTGCAAGATACAATACCAACTACATCCAGGGTGTTGGAATCGGAACTGTAACTGACTGCGTTGCATCGGTTAAGTACAATGTATTCGATGAGAAGAACTTCACTATGGATGAACTCATCGAGGCGATGGAACACAACTACGAAGGCTACGATTACATCTACAGCCTGGTACACGATAAGACTCCGAAGTACGGAAACGACGATGATTACGCAGACGAAATCATGAGAGAAATCTTTGATTTGTATCACGACACCATCACCGGACGTCCGAACATGAAGGGCGGAAAGTACGGCGTAGACATGCTGCCGACCACATGCCACGTATACTTCGGCGATGTAATCCTGGCAACACCGAACGGCAGAAAGGCTCACAAGCCGGTATCCGAAGGAATCTCTCCGGAGAAGTCCGCAGATACCAATGGCCCAACCGCTGTTATTAAGTCTTGTGCAAAGATGGATCACCTGGCAACTGCAGGTACCCTGCTGAACCAGAAGTTCACACCGAATGTAGTAGCTGGTGAAGCCGGCCTGAACAACATGGCCAGCCTGGTACGCTCCTACTTCGCAATGGATGGACACCACATTCAGTTCAACGTCGTAGATCGTCAGACACTGATTGAAGCACAGAAGCACCCAGAAGACTACAAGGACCTGATTGTCCGTGTAGCTGGATACAGTGACTTCTTCAGAAACCTGGACAAGCCTCTACAGGACGAGATTATCGAACGTACGGAGCAGTCCTTCGAATAAAGAAGTATAAACAGAATATACGATACAGGCGTTCCTCGGGAACGCCTGCGTCATAATCGGAACATGTTAATCAATTAACTATTACTTTTACATAGAAGAAAAGGAGTATGAGAATGAAACTAGGTTTTATCGGATGCGGAGTAATGGCAAACGCAATGATGGGCGGAATTATTAAGGCAGGTCTGTACAAGCCAGAGGATATCTGGGGTGCGGATCCTTTCGAAGGAAGCAGACAGAAGACAAAGGAAGCCAACGGAATCAATGTTACAGACAGCAACGTTGAAGTTCTGGAAAACTGCGACACCATCTTCCTGACCATCAAGCCACAGTACTTCGCAGGCGTAATCGAAGGCATCAAGGATCACGTAACAGACAAGCACCTGTTCATCAGCATTGGTGCCGGCAGAACTCTGGCTTACCTGGCAGAGCAGTTCGGAAAGCCGGTTAAGACCGTTCGTGTAATGCCGAACACACCGGCACAGGTAGGCGAAGGCATGTCCGCTGCTTGCCCGAACGAATATGTAACCGAAGAAGAAGCACAGCGTGCACTGAACATCCTGCGTGCTTTCGGTAAAGCAGAAATCATGCCGGAGAACCTGTTCGACATCGTTACTGGTGTTAGCGGAAGCGGCCCAGCATACGTATTCATGTTCATCGAAGCAATGGCAGACGCAGCCGTTAACGGTGGAATGCAGAGAAAACAGGCTTATACATTCGCAGCACAGACTGTACTGGGGGCAGCAAAGATGGTTCTGGAGACCGGAAAGCACCCAGGGGAGCTGAAGGACATGGTATCTTCCCCAGCTGGAACTACTATCGCTGGTGTTAGAGAGCTGGAGCTGGGCGGCCTGAGAACTACAGTTATCGAGGGTGTTATGGCTGCAACAGATAAGTCCATCGAGATGCAGAGCGCAAAATAGAAAATAAAAAGCAATCGGAGATAATCCGTACGCAATTCGTAACGCAATTCGCAGATGATTTGCGCACAATCAAGAGACTACTTCCTTAGAAGTCGTATAATTGCAAGGGGAAAGGGCTGTTACACTTCGGCGTGGCGGTCCTTTTTCCTTGCAGGGAATTAATGCCGCGGAAACGCATTTGAATCCGTAACGTTAAGATCGAGGTTTCGCTCAGGTCTCAATCAGGTCTCACCTAGAGTATTGCCCCGGTGGCTCAGAAATGACGAAACCCCGGAATCTGAGCCACCGAAAATGCGGTAAGCCTAGAGTAGGGCTGGGTTCGGTGGCTCAGAAACGTCGAAACTCCGAAATCTGAGCCACCGAAAATGCGGTAAGCATAGAGTCGGGCCAGGCTCGGTGGCTCAGAAACGTCGAAACCCCGAAATCTGAGCCACCGAAGTCGCGGTAATCCTTGTATAGTGCCTTCCTGAAAAAATTAAACAAAAAAGTGCTGACAAATTTCAAAAACGTGCTATACTGTAATAGTTCGGTGAGCAAATTGCTAACAACGAAAATATTTTCAAGAAAGTTGTTGACAAAATGCTTTAACTGATATATACTTAAATAGTCGCGAATAAGGGACTAATGATCCGAGGTAGCTCAATGGCAGAGCAACCGGCTGTTAACCGGTAGGTTGTGGGTTCGAGCCCCACCCTCGGAGCCATTATATTTAGGCCGGAATGGCGGAATTGGCAGACGCCCGGGACTTAAAATCCCGTGAGAAGTGATTCTCGTACCGGTTCGACCCCGGTTTCCGGCACCAATTTGATATCGCGGGGTAGAGCAGTTGGTAGCTCGTCGGGCTCATAACCCGGAGGTCGCAGGTTCAAGTCCTGTCCCCGCAACCATGAATATTCACTCGGAGCATTGGCTCCGAGTTTTTTAGTTTCAAAGATTGGTTTGTATTTTCGACCATTTCATTTATCATTCTTGTTTGAAATCGGAATCTGCAAATTTTGCTGGCATTTTGGTGCAAATGTTGTAAAATGGTCCTATAATTTTTTATAGATGAGTGAAGAAAGGAACAGATGTTATGAGCAAAAAACGTAAAAAGAGCGTTCCTGTGATGCAACCAAAACAGGAAAAGAAAATGGTCATCAACATGAATGAAATGAACCTGAAAAAACAGCACACGGTAGCAGGCTTCAGAACAGGTAGATTTATGACGGAAAAAGACAGACCGCGAAAGAAAAACTGGAAAAGAGAATACGAAAGAGGAAAAGGATTCGGGAAGTATGATGAATATGGAACGAATCCTTTTTTAGTGCGTGTCGTTCTCTACTTCCATAGCTTCAGCCATTGACGGCCGAACCGCATAACCCAGCCCTCGGCCGTCAAAAAGGAAGGGACAACCATTGTGAAAAGCCCAGGCCATTGACGGCCGAATCGAATAACTCGGCCCTTGGCCGTCAAAGAAGAAACGCTGCGCTTCGAACCTGATATTCGGAATCTGTTATTCTAAATAAACACATGTTTTTACCGTAAAAGCTTAATTCGGCATCACAACATCCATATATATTAGTGAAGGCGTTACCAAGACACCATTAACGAATTAAGGAGAAACACTATGCTAAGCAAAAAGCAGAGAGACAAAGCCCTACCTGGCGACAACTGGAAACAGGACCCAATGCAGCGGGTCGAACGGAATTACAATATCGTCCACGAAGGAATCCTATCCAAGAAGGACTTCACATCGCTGTTCGAAACCGGCGACAACAAATATTACATCCCCGCCAATACGACGAAACGCATCGACGTATATAACGAAGTCACGCTATCTGGTGGGTTTCTGACCCAGGCCGCTCAGCAGGGAATTGATGTGGCAATCTACGATAAGTTCGGGAATCTTCTGGGAACCTATGAATCCAACCAGAATCCAGGAAATGCGGAAACCATGATTCGTCAGG
>JBNMGJ010000056.1:0-9861 GCA_050872185.1 Mogibacterium sp. | reverse complement strand
CGGATCAATGTTCATCTCTTTGAAATACAGGTAAGTGACAACTTCTGCTGCCGAGAATGCACCGCCCGGATGGCCGGACTGCGCTTCATAGATCATAGTCAGGGCTTTCCGGCGCAGGTCCTGTGCGCGGTCTTTAAGCTCTTCTATGCTGATATCCTTCATGATGTGACCTCCCTTGTTTTTCATGAATGATCTGCCCGTTACGTAATGGCAGACCTGCCTGCGGGCATGCAGTGCAGGTCTGTAAAAATATCTTTTTACCGTCTCAGAAGCAACCGCTGAGACATCCCAAAGCCGTTATGGCTAGTTGGAAATCAGGCTCGGAAGCCAGGTGGATACTGCTGGGCAGTATGTTACCAGAATCAGTACCAACAGAGATGCTGCCACGAAAGGCAGAACCGCCTTCGAAATCTCCTTGAGGGAGATATTCGCAATACCGCATCCGGTGTACAGGTTGATTCCAACCGGTGGTGTAACCAGACCGATCGCCATGTTGAGAACCATGATGGCACCCAGGTGAATCGGGTCGATGCCCAGTGCAGTTGCAACCGGATACAGAATCGGCAGAATGATGTACATTGCCGAGTTGGCATCGATGAAGCATCCTGCAATCAGCAGAATGATGTTGACAACCAACAGGAACAGAATCTTGTTGCCGCCTACCATGGTAATCAGGGAGTTACTTGCTGCCGAAGCAACACCGGTAACGGTGAGTACCCAGGAAAACAGGCTGGCTGTTCCAACAATGAACATTACGACTGCGGTCTGAGATACTGAATCCTTGAGGATTGGCATCAGGTCTTTCAGCTTCAGGGTCTTGTAGATGAAGAATCCTACCAGGAGACCGTACAGTGCTGCCACTGCAGCTGCTTCGGTCGGTGTGAAGATTCCTCCGTAGATTCCACCCAGAATGATGACCGGCATCAGGATTCCCCAGAAGGCATCCTTGAATGCCGCCCAGCGTTCTTTGCCGCTGGCCTTCGGAATGGTCTCGATGTCCCACTTGCGGCTGACGAACTTCATAGCCAGTACCAGAACCACGCCCATCAGGATTCCCGGTACCAGACCTGCTGCGAACAGCTGTCCCACCGAGTTACCGGTGATGGATCCGTAGATTACGAAGGTAATCGACGGCGGAATAACGATACCGATAGCGCCGGCGGTGGACATCAGTGCGGTTGAAGATGCTTTGTCATATCCTACCTGTGTCATAGCCGGAATGATAATCATGCCCAGGGCGGCAACCGTTGCCGGACCGGATCCGGAGATTGCAGCGAAGAAGCATGCAACGATAACGCACACCATAGCCATGCCGCTCTTCCGGTGCCCCACCAGCGTCTTGGCGAAGTCAATCAGTCGAGAAGAAATTCCACTCTTCTCCATGATGTTTCCGCCCAGAATGAAGAACGGAATTGCCAGAAGTACGAACTTGCCGGTGGACGAATAGAGATTCGCCGGGATGATGGAAAGTGGCAGGTTCTCATACAGAAGTGTGATTACACTTGCCATTCCAAGAGATAATGCAATGGGAACTCCCAGGAAAAGGAGGACCGCAAAGCTTCCAAATACTACTAAGCCTGCACTCATTCTTATGCCTCCTTCTTTTCATAGTCCGACGCACTTTTCTTAAGAGTACGAACGAACAGCTGGCAGTAACGAATTGCCATAAATGCTCCGCCGATCGGAATCATGGCACCAAATGCACCTTCCGGCCACTGCATGCCACTGGTCTTCAGACCCAGCGTGAATTCATGACTCGACATCTTGATGCCGAAGTACAGGATAATCAATCCAAAGATAATTCCCATCAGGTTTCCCAGAAGCTCACAAGCCTTCTGGCCCTTCGGTGAGAATCTTTCCGTCAGGAGAGTCAGTCCCAGGTGGGCGCCTCTCTTTGCAGCCACTGCTGCACCGGCAATACTGAGTACAATCAGGCCGGCATTGGTCAGCTCTTCGACAAAAGGCATAGAGCTGAGCAGGACATATCTTGCGAACACGTTGACGCAGGTCAAAAGCATCATCACGAGAAGCAGTATGCCACAGATATTATCTTCCAGTTCGTTCCAGAAATTTTTCATCGGTTATACCTTGCCTCACTTTCTAACTTTTCCACTACTTCGTCACGCCGAAAGCCTTGCAGGCTTCTTCGCCGTACTTCTTCATGTACTCCTGCTTTACCGGTTCCACAACCTTGCGGAACTTCTCGATGTCTGCCGGAGACAGCTCGTTGACGGTGCAGCCGGACGCCTTGAACTTCTTCAGAATGTCGCCCTCGCCAGCAACAATCTGCTGATCCACTTCGTGGCACGCATCCTTCGCACAGTCTCTCAGGAGCTGCTGCGTCTTGTCATTCAGCGAGTTGAACTTCTTGGAGTTCGCGGTAAAAGTAAAGGCCTCATAGGTGTACTTTGCGATGGTGATGTACTTCTGCACTTCCTGAATGTTACCGGAATTGCAGGTACTCAAGCTGTTGTCCTGACCATCGATGGTACCCTGCTGCAGCGCAGTGAATACTTCACTCCAGCTCATTGCCTGCGGGCTGGCACCGAAAGCCTTGTAGAAAGCGGTGTAGAAATCACCACCCGGAATTCTGATTTTGAGTCCCTTCAGATCTTCCGGTTTCTCAATGGAACGCTTACTGTTCGTAATTGCTTTGAATCCATTGTGCACAGCGCCCAGGTAAGTCAGTCCCTTCGGCTCGATGACCTTCTGGATGAACTTTCCACCGTCTCCGAAGAAAGTCTTCTCTGCCTGACTGTAATCACTGAACAGCCATGGCATAGTGCATACCATCAGACGATTATCCAGGTTGGAAATGATACTGGTGGAGTGGATATCCAGATCGGTGGTTCCGCTGGTAATCATCTCCAGCCCCTTGTTCATGTTTCCGCTGGCCAGCTGATCATTCGGGAATACCTTGATCTTGACCACGCCATCTGAACGCTCTTCCACATACTTCTTGAACAGGTTCGCCATTCTGGTATCGTTGGCGATTTCTGTTCCGTTACAGTTGAGCAGCAGTGTCACCTGATTATATCCGTTGTCTGCAACTTCTCCGCTGTTCTGTTTCGCACAGCCGGACAGAGAAACTGTGCAGAGCAGGACAAACATCAGGCCCAAAGCAATCAGTTTTCTTCTCTTCAATTTTTCCTCCTTCGCAGGCCGGATGCCCACGATAACCCAACAACATTAACTACAAGCGGTATAGATTTCTGTCCCCTCCGCCGGAATGGTCCGCCCCCTGGAGGGATTCAATCCCATCATAAGTTCATACCATCATGGGATGTTTACATATATTTTACGGACTCTTCACGGAAAAGTCAACGAAAAACAATCTTTTTTTACAAAATTTGTTGTATTAAACAATCTTTTAACGAGAATCCCGCTGCGATGGATTGACTTTACCCTTCTTTTTCATTAGTATGGAAGTGTTGAACATCCTATGTTGAATTTATTTGGCTTATGGCTACAAGCGGTACTGTATGAATGCTAGAAATGGATGTTCCAGAGTAACAGGAGGATAATATGAAAGTAGGATTTATTGGTCTGGGTATCATGGGCCGTCCAATGGCAGAGCACATGGTCAAAGCCGGCATGGACGTAATGGTATCCGATCTGAACGAAAAGATTGTAAGTGAACTGGTTGCGGAAGGCGCCACTGCCGGAAGCTATCAGGATTTGGCAGAGAACTGCGATGTGGTTGAAATGATTCTGCCGAATGCGGCCATCGTGAAGAGCGTCATCTTCGGCGAAGGCGGACTGGCAGATTACATGAAGGAAGGCCAGATTGTGGTGGACCACAGCTCGGTAACCGCCAACGATTCCAGAGAATGCTATGCGAAACTGCAGGAGAAGGGAATTGGATTCCTGGACGCGCCAGTATCCGGTGGTGAGTCCGGTGCCAAGGCCGGCTCCCTGGCCATCATGGTGGGCGGTGACGAGAAGGATTTCGAAGTATGCGAACCGATTTTCGCCAAGTACAGTTCTCAGGCTTCTCTCATCGGCGGCTCTGGATCCGGAAGTATCTGCAAGCTGGCCAACCAGATTATCGTGAACAACAACATCGCCATCGTTGCGGAAGCGCTAACATTCGCCGCTAAGGCGGGCGTGGATCCGGAGAAGGTCTACAAAGCCATCGAGAACGGCGCCGCAAGAAGTTATGCTCTCTCCGATAAGGCTCCGATGATGGTAGAGAGAAACTTCAAACCGGGCGGTACCATTAAGGTGAACCACAAGGACATCACCAATGTCATCAACACCGCTCACGCCATCGACTGCCCGATTCCGTATACCGCTCAGCTGTACGAAATTCAGCAGACCATGAAAGCCCACGGCCATATGGACGAAGACCACGCTGCATACGTTAAGTACTTCGAAACACTGGCTGATACTGTTGTGGAGAAGAAATAGCGTACCCTCCAGCGCCGAAAGGACCCCGAATGATCGATTCTGATTATATGAAACCGATTCGGATGAAATCTGCTTCCGACGCCGTGGTGGACCGCCTTACCGAGGCCATCATTGACGGGCAATTTCTTCCGGGAGACAAGATTCCCACCGAACCGGAACTGGCGGCCGCCTTCTGCGTGGGCCGCAACACCGTCCGCGAGGCGGTGCGCACACTGGTTGCCTACGGCATTCTGGAAATCCTGAGACCGGAAGGCACCTTCGTCTGTCAGAGTTTCAAGCCGCAGACGATTAATCCCCTCATCTACAGCATGATTCTCAAAAGACAGGATTCCTATCAGGATTTGATTGGACTCCGTCAATGTATCGAATTCGGCACCCTCCAGGTAATCATGGATCAGGGTTTGTCTACCGAAGATTCTGCGGCACTTCGGAAGCTTGCAGAATCCATCGAGGCTGCCCTGGATGAACCGAACCCGGATCCGAAGGCCATCTACAAGAAGGATATCGCCTTCCACGATGCCATCGCCCGGGCCACCCGGAACGATTTGATTGTCATCGTCAATGAGATGCTGGCCAAGCTGACCTACGGATCTCGAATCAAAACCATCGAACAGTGCATCCGGGAACAGGACCGACAGTATCTGGTGGATGTCCATTACGAAATTCTGGATATTCTAGAAAAACAGGATTCCAGCGCCATCGCAGAGACCCTGAAGCGAAGCTACAGCTACTGGGCTAACGTGCAGATGGAAGAATAAAGAAAAAGGGGCCGCCGCACCTAACTGCGACTGTCCCTTTTTTTCATGCCAATCATCTGGCCCATCTTAATTTCTGTTTCCATGCCCTGCTCCGTGGCCTGAAAATATTCTTCATTTACCTCTGCCGTGTTCGGTTCCAACAGCAGAATAATGGTGGAGCCGCCGTATAAGAAGCGGCCTTTCTCTTCGCCACGGTGAACTTCTTTTTCCGGATGGTAATTGTCAATTTTTCCCACCAGCATAGCACCTACTTCCATCTGGACCATGTCCCCGAAGTTCTGGCTGTGAATCACTGTGTATTCTCTGGAATTCTCTTTGAACACGGGAACTTCCCTTAGAGCAACCGGTCTCACCGTATGGAGTACCCCTGGGATAAAAATATTTTTACCCTTAACACCGCTGCTTCCGTAGATATAGCGATGGTAGTGATGCACGCAAAGACGGAACACTAAGCAGGTTCCATTCTCGTACTTAGATGCCAACGAAGTGTCCTGGAGAAGGTCTGGGATGGAATACCGACTTCCTTTTACCGGAATTACCAGGGAATCTTGAATTGGATACGCGCTAAGGAGTCCATCGCAGGGGGCGATGAGATGATTCTCATTCATGTCGATTGGGCGAAGCTCTGGGCGAATTCTCCGGCAGAAGAAATCGTTGAAGCAGCTGTAATCCTCTTCCAGATAATCCGACATCTTGATTCCATTGCTTCGGATGAATCTAGGAATAATGGGTTTCGAGAGCCTAGAATCCATGAAGCGTCCTGCGGCTTTGGAAAGGCCGGGGCGAGTCAGAAGCTTTAGAATGCACCGCCCTAAGGCAGTCTGATATAGAAATTCCAGCATCTAACGGCCCTCGTATATCTTCCAAGCAACAATGAGCAGCACGAACTCCATGGCGCCGAAGGCCACCATGCCAAGGATGCCTTTGGTCCCCGGCTTTCGCACCGGAATCTTTGAGATGAACAGGAATCCGGTTACCGCGAGTCCCAGGAAGTAGATCCACGTAATATCCTTCGGCAATACATACTGGAACAGAAGGATGGTTGGGAAAATCAATGCGGCGGAAGTCACCGGAAGACCTTCGTAATATTTCCGAACGCCCCCCTCTACCTGCTGACGTTCTTCTTCTGCCACGTTGAAGTATGCTAGACGAATTAGTGCCGCCAATATGTACAATACCACAATGGCGTAGCAGAGAATGAAGCAAGGATGTGTCAGCAGAAGTTCTGCCCGGGTTGGACCGAATTCCTTCACGTTCTGAGGAATTACCCGAATCATGGCGCTGCCGATGCAGGCCGGAAGCACCCCGAAGCTCACCATATCCGCCAAGGAGTCGATTTGAATGCCATATTTCTTCTGGGCTTCTGTACGGTTCTTCTTACTCCGCGCCACCTTGCCATCGAAGGCATCACAGAGTCCGCAAATCATCAGGAAGAACACCCCGATGAATGGATGGGCATTACTGTACAAAGACACCATAATTCCCGTTCCCGCAGATATCAGCGACAGATACGTCAGCCACACTGTGTAATCGTAAAAACCGATCATTCTACACCCCTTTTCTTTCTCACATTCTTACCGATAAAATATCCCACCAGCACAATCACTGCGCTGGTAATAATACATAGATAGAAGGAACAGCTTCGGCAAAGCATCTCCACCGATGCCGCGTCGTGTCCCAGAATTTTGCTGAACCCGTCCAGCATCAGGTAATCGGCGCCACCCATTCCTCCCGGAATCGGGATGCTGTTGGATCCCAGCGCCGTGAACGCCTGGATGACAAACCCCGCAAAGGACATGCCAATTCCCTTTCCCAGGGACATGAAGATCATGAAGGTCACACCGATTTGGGACATTCTCTGCAGCAGATTCAGGATAAAAATATTTACGAGCATTTTTCCGTGTCCGGCGATTTCATCGGAGCAGTGCTGATACTCTTCCATTTTCTTTTTCAGCTTCTCCTTCTTCTTCGCTAGATTGCTCAGAAATTTCCGCTTCTCCAGCCAATCCATGATACGGTCCAGTAAGCGGTGCAGGATTTCTGCTTTCCGGAGCAGCATATAGAACCCGATGGATAGTCCAATCATGATGAACCAACCGATGACAATTAACACTTTCGAAATCACGGAGAGCTTCCGGAACAAATCGAAATGCAAAATCATGGATACGCTTCCAATGGTTAGCGTGGCCAACGTATACATCACCAGGTTGATTAGAAGCGCCGTGGTACATGCGGGGAAAGACATGCCGTCTCGAAGCATGAAGAAGGCGCTGGCCGGCTGACCGCCAGAGGCCGATGGTGTAATGGCCGAAAAGAACACATCCGCCGCACCGTACACCGTTCCCTGTGCCGGAGTACTTCTGTATCCCAACGTTCTGGCGATATGCACAATGGCCATCCCTTCGAACCAGATATATCCGAACATTAGAACTAATGCCCCCAGAATCCATATTTTGTTGGCATGTGCCAAGTAATTCATCATATTATCCCAGGAGAAATCTTTACTTCCCGCCGCAATTACTCGAATGGTCAGGACCGCGATTCCAAGAGAGATAAAGCCCCAGATTACTTTCTTCTTATTCATAAATCCAGGCCCTCCTTTCTTGAATATACTCTCTTCGATATGAAAAAGCCGATTTCCAGCACCAACACTCCACCGATGACATCCAGAAGCACGTGCTGCTTCAGCAGCAACGTAGATGCGAACACCAGAAATGCGGAAATCCAGGCAAACATCGGATACCAGTTCGGTGCCTTCCGAAGCTTGAGTGCCGTCCGACAGCAGAACCAGCTTTCCAGGCAATGAATGGATGGAAACAAATTGTCCGGTGAATCGATCTGATACAGAAGGTACGTCATCTTCTGCCAGATGGAGCCCTCCATGCCAATGTCCGGCCGCACAATGGTAGTCGGCAGTAACACAAAGCACAGAAAGCAAATGAACTTCGCAATAATCTCTCCTGTAAAATACACCTTACAAGCACGTTCACTCTCCCGAGCCACTAGAATAAATCCCAAGCCCCAGAAGAAGTATGCTAAGAAATACACCGTCACCCACTCCGGACGAAACGGTATCACTGCATCCACTGGGGTCTGAAAAATATAATGATGTCTTTCTCCCGTAATCAGCTTCGTGCCGAAGTAGGTGATGCAGTTCAATCCCACCACCGCAATCAACATCTTCCAGGAGTAGGACGGTACAATCTTGTTCAATTTATCTTTCATCATGATATCTATCTTCTAAATTACTTTTTTGCAATGTTGTAATTATAATATGATTGCCGAAAGCTTTCAAGCATTCCGGCAATTCCTAATAAATTCTTAATGTTTTCTTAATAATTGGGGTGTAGCTGTTTGTATTTTACCAAGTTTTAAATTCGCTTAAATCATTGTAATTACAGCGTTTGGTGTGAGCTTGTTTTGTATTTTACGATTTTTGTACACTTATATTTGTTACTTACTTGTTACTTATAGAAATTTATTCGTCAACTTTTTTGAAACGAAATAAGAACTTTACTCTTGAACTCTAATTTTATTTTTTGTATCATTCAAGCAATAGAGATTTTCTATTTGCCAAAATCCAACGTTTCAAAACGCCTTTTTAAAACACAAAATACGGGTGAATTTTGAAAACATTGATACATAATGGTTTCAATACTCACCCGTTTTGTTTTGTTAATTTTCTTTCATTATCCGTCAAATTACTGGTTGTCACTGACAAATTTAATAATCTCTCCTGGCTGGCTGTCTAGCAGGAAACAAATTTTGTCTAAAGTTTTGATACCAATCATATTGTTTTCTCGGATACTCTGAATTTGACTTTCGGAAATTAGTTTTTCTTTTCTCAATCGTGTTGTGTTATATCCAGCTTCCTTCAAAGCTTTCAAAACATCAATTTTGTATGCAAGCATTTCTGTTTCCTTTCCCTTGCTATCTGTTGCACACTATGGTAAAGTGTGTGTGGGCTGGATAGCAAGGATCAGCCCACTTGTTAAGGTCTTTTGAAGTCTTGATTATTTAGTCAAGGCTTCAATTTTTTTAATAGCTTCTTCTTTTGTTGCACTGGATTTAATGATTTCTATAATCATTTTTAAAACCGCTTTGAATTGCTCATTTGTCATGCCGTTCATTTTTTCCCCTTTCCAAAATCACTTTTAAAGTGACCCCTTGCTCATTACTCGTTAAGCTCTTTCTTAACTGTGATTATATTATACACGAAAAACCGTGCTATTTCAATCGTTATTCACATTCTTCTGTTATAGAATTTTCTTATATCAAAGCAATAAAAAAAGGCGGGATTAATTCCCGCCCTTTTCCAATCCATCGATTCTGTGGTTTGCTACTTTCATTTTTTCATCCGTCAGTGCCATGCCCTTTTCAAGAACATAAATCCGCTCCACTGCATTGTTGTGTAGCTCCACTTTCTTTGTCAGCTGGTCTAGCTTGTATTCTATCATGTGGATTGTTTCCTCGTGTTTCCGGTTCACTTCTTCCGCCGCTGCTGTCTGCTGTTCTTCAAACCGCTGCTGCTGGTAATGATTGTTAATCAGGCATACCACCAATGCACCGGATACCGATATCAAAGCTTCAATCACTGCTATTCCTTTCTACTCTTCCCCATGCCTTATTTGCCCTTATAAACCGCTTTCCCCGCATTGTTGAATACAGTCAGGTTATATTTATCCGCACACTT